>JALTKP010000039.1 GCA_027078075.1 Gammaproteobacteria bacterium
TCCCTGACGGGCTTCATTATGAGTACCGCAACCATCTCCGATGGTTCGCGGCAAAAAAAGCCGCTGATATACAGCGGCTAAGTTATTGCTTTGAGTATGGAGAATGCAAACTCTACGATTATGCCCTGCTATGGTATGAAACTTCCGTTTTCCAACCTTGTGATGAAGCGCCTGCGCCAGAAGTATCGACTGTATTGTTTGTTGAGTCATTCTTTTGCATGAACTGGCTAAGTTTGATTTCACGTAAATAATTGTAAATCTGGCTACTTAGGTTGTGCCATAAAATATCACTGCTGACACCTTCAGCACTGATAGCATCTTCACCACTGTCTTCAGTAGGGACATCATCAACAGCTGCAACGATGTCTGCAACACTAATGTCATCAGTACTGCGCGCTAGAACGTAACCACCACCTGGTCCACGGCGTCCACGTACAAGTTTATTTGTGCGGAGTCGAGCAAATAGTTGTTCGAGGTACGATAGTGATATTTTTTGTTTTTGAGAAATATCAAATAAAGTGATTGGTTTGCTGTCTTCATGTAACGCTAGTTCAAGCATCGCAGTAATTGCGTATTGTGAACGAGATGATAATTTCATGTTTGTCACTCCCTGTAATTCGATTAAATTAACTAAAAATGAACGGGTAAACACAGCTGAATAAAACTTAAGAAGACAAGCAAATCCCCGACCACACTATGAGATTTACTATGCGATTGAATTAGTACAATGTAAATGCGGTTTTTGTTACAGATTGTTAAATAAGAAACACAAATCCTCACAAAAACAGAAATTAAATAACTATAAAATCAGCATCTTACGAGAAAACAAAGATGTAAATATTTCATTAACAGACACAATTGTTTACAGTTCTGTGACACATTTTGCGTACCAGACGGTTTTATTTTTTAAGAAACTTGTATGTAAACATAATTTTTAGCCTTGATGATGAATTATCTAAGGCAAAGGAATAAGTGTTCTAATGAATGTAAATACGAATAACCGCTTAATGAATTTATTTTTACCCTTCATGGCATGGTTTCCGGAGTTAACAGATAAAAAAGTGTTACGAGCGGATGTTATTGCTGGTGTAACCGTTGCTTTAGTCTTAATTCCTCAGTCAATGGCTTATGCCGCCTTGGCAGGTTTGCCAGCATACTACGGTTTGTATGCTGCATTTTTGCCACCGATTGTAGCTGCTTTATTAGGCTCCTCAAGACAATTAGCAACCGGACCTGTTGCAGTAGTTTCACTACTCACCGCATCGGCGCTCGAACCACTTGCAACAGCAGGCAGCGATAGTTATATCGTTTACGCTGTTTTACTCGCCTTGATGGTAGGTCTTTTTCAATTGAGTTTAGGATTGTTGCGGTTAGGTGTGTTGGTTAATTTTCTTTCTCATCCTGTTGTCATGGGGTTTACCAATGCCGCAGCAATTATTATTGCGACATCACAGCTCCCTAAAATATTTGGTATTCAGGTAGAGAAAGAATCACATCACTATGAAACAGTGTGGAATACCTTAGTGATTGCGGCATCTGAGACCCATATGCTGACGCTGGTATTTTCTGTTCTTGCCTTTGGCATCATGGTGATAATGAAAAAATATTATCCCAAATTACCCGGTGTCTTATTTGCGGTCGTGATTACGACAGTCATTGCTTCGTCAATAAACTATGAAAAGGATTTAGTGGTTTCTTTAGCACAGGTTGCAGATAGTCAGGTCGTTGAAAAGATTAATAATCACCAGCAGCGTCAAGTCGATATTGAAAAATTAGATAATTGGATCGATGAACTCGACAGTGGTCATGAAAAATATAAAAAAATTGCCACTCAACTTGATGAGGCGATTAAACATTCACATAATAATTTAAGACGCTTGCAAAAAGACCGTTTTGCTTGGATCCCTGCAGAAGGTGATAAATCCGGTCAGTTAGTATTAGAAGAAAATATTCAAAGTGGACAGGTAACAGATGGCAATACATGGGAATTTAGTGGCTTTACTGAAAATGGTGAGATAAAGCTTTTATCTGGTGGTCGAGTTGTGGGTGCGATTCCAGAAGGTTTACCCTCAATCAGTTTTCCTGAAATTAACCTTACTCTTATCACAGAGTTATTTTTTGCAGCTATCACTATTGCACTTATTGGATTTATGGAAGCAATTGCGATTGCCAAAGCGATGGCAACACGTACTCGTCAGCGTTTAGATACGAATCAGGAACTGGTGGGGCAGGGTGTCGCAAATATTGTTGGTAGCCTGTTTCAAAGTTATGCCACATCGGGTTCCTTTTCTCGAAGTGCGGTGAATATAGGTGCCGGTGCTAAGACAGGCTTTGCATCAGTGGTAACCGGCTTGGTGGTATTGATCACATTATTGTTTTTTACTGAGTTACTTTATAACTTACCACAAGCAACGCTGGCTGCCGTGATCATGATGGCGGTAATTGGACTTGTTAATGTGAAGAGCTTCTTACATACCTGGAAGGTATATCGTAGTGACGGTGTTATCGCTATTATTACTTTTGTTCTTACCTTGGTGTTTGCGCCACACCTTCAGAATGCAATTATTATCGGTGTCATCTTATCTTTAGGTGTGTTTTTGTACCGTACAATGAAACCACGTGTTGCAGCATTATCACGTTTTAGCGATGGCACACTGCGTGATGCAGAAATGCACCAGCTTGAAACCTGCCAAAACATATCAGTGATTCGTTTTGATGGTCCTTTGTATTTTGCCAATACCAGTTATTTTGAAGATATGATTATTGAACGCTCCGCCAATAAGCCAGAGTTAAAATACATCGTAGTCGATGGGCAAGGTATTAACTCAATTGATGCGACAGGTGAAGAAATGTTGGCATCGGTAACTCGCCGGTTAGAGCAATCTGGCGTCATTGTTGTCTTTGCGAATTTCAAAAGACAGGTTCTGTTGGTGTTACGTAATAGCGGATTTTTTAAACGGCTTGGTGAAGAGCGGTTCTTCGCAACCGCTGATCAGGCGATTGATGCAATTTTGCAAGAGTTGGGTGATTTACACGATATTGTTGAATGCCCTCTTACAATGGCTTGCGTAGTAGAGGGTAAAACGGACAACTAATCAGGTTAATAAATAACCAGCTTGGTCGATATACAGTGAAACTAGTGCTTTAGTTTCAGTGGCGTAAGCTAAATCACAGCCATTGTATAGGTGATCTATGTTCTTAACTAGCTGAAATTAATAGGTATTTGCTTTGCTTTAGTATATAATCAAATTCTTATATACTTATCGAAATCATTAATTTTCGTTTGACCACAGGCTCGTATACCCTACGAGCCTTATTTTTCAGGATTAGGTGAAGCATGTCTGCAACAGCCTCAGAAACATCTGCTGCGAATAACGAGCGTATTGAAGTTAAAAACACCACTTGCTACATGTGTGCATGTCGCTGTGGTATTCGCGTCACATTGCGTGAAGGCGAAGTACGCTATATTCAGGGCAATCCTGACCACCCACTTAATAAGGGTGTGATTTGTGCCAAAGGTGCTTCCGGTATTATGAAGCAATACTCGCCAGCACGTTTAACCAAACCATTAAAACGTAAGCCGGGCAGTGAGCGTGGTGCGGGTGAATTTGAGGTTATTTCATGGGACGAAGCCTTCGATACCATGGAGCAGCGCCTTAGTCACATTCGTAAAACCGATCCTAAGAAATTTGCCTTGTTTACAGGCCGTGATCAAATGCAGGCATTAACCGGTTTGTTCTCAAAACAGTTTGGCACACCAAACTACGCAGCCCACGGTGGTTTCTGCTCCGTGAATATGGCGGCAGGCATGATCTATACTATTGGTGGTTCCTTTTGGGAATTCGGTGGTCCCGATTTAGATCGTTCTAAACTCTTTATAATGATCGGTACTGCGGAAGATCATCATTCAAACCCAATGAAAATTGCACTGTCTAAGTTCAAACGTGACGGTGGTAAATTTATTTCAATTAACCCTGTTCGTACCGGATACTCGGCAATTGCAGACGAATGGGTACCGATTAAGCCAGGTACTGATGGCGCATTAATTCTTTCCTTAATTAATGAAATTATTAAACAAGGTTTGTTTGATCGTGAATTCCTCGTTCAATATTCAAACAGTGCCCAACTCGTTAACATGGATGAGAGCAGCACAGAATACGGCATGTTCGTGCGTGCCGAAGTGGGTGAAGAAGAGGCTTGTTTTGATCCACAAAATAAACTCTGGTGGGATATTGAAACCAACAAAGCGGTTGTCACGCACACCGATGGTATTGAGCCACGCTTACTCGGTGAGTTTGAACTGGATGATGGCACACCAGTTAAACCTTCATTCCAACTTTTGGTTGATCAAGTAAAAGAGTATTCACCAGAATGGGCGGAAGGCATTACGGGTATTCCTGCGGAGACGATTCGTCGCCTTGCCTATGAAATGGGCGTTACCGCGCGCGATCAGAAAATTGAATTACCGATTGCATGGACCGATGTCTGGGGTAAAGATCATGAAACAGTCACAGGTAACCCTGTTTCGTTCCATGCCATGCGTGGTTTAGCAGCGCACTCAAATGGTTTCCATTCTATTCGTGCCTTATCAATCTTAATGAGCATGCTGGGTACGATTGATGCGCCGGGTGGGTTTCGTCACAAAGCACCGTTCCCGCGTCCTATTCCACCTTGTGCAAAAACACCGAAAGGTCCAGAAGGCGTTAAACCGGAAACACCGCTTGGCGGCATGCCATTAGGTTGGCCGGCTGATCCCGATGATTTATTTGTTGATGACAAAGGTGAACCAGTTCGAATTGATAAAGCCTTCTCTTGGGAGCATCCTTTATCAGTACACGGCATGATGCATAATGTGATCACTAACGCATGGCGTGGCGATCCTTATCCGATTGATACCTTACTTATTTTTATGGCGAACATGGCGTGGAACTCGTCAATGAATACTGCTGAAGTGCGTAAGATGTTGAACGATAAAAATGATGATGGCGAATACAAGATCCCGTTCATTATTGTTTGTGATGCATTCCAGTCAGAAATGACAGCGTATGCTGATTTAGTCTTACCCGATACTACCTACCTTGAACGTCATGATGTGATGTCGATGTTAGATCGTCCTATTTCAGAATTTGATGGTCCGGTAGATTCAGTGCGTATTCCGGTAGTGAAACCGAAGGGTGAATGTAAACCATTCCAGGAAGTCTTAATTGAATTAGGTTCACGTTTGAAACTACCTGCCTTTGTTAAAGAGGATGGCGAAAAGAAATACCGCAACTACCCAGACTTTGTCACCAACTACGAAACTGAACCTGGTTCCGGTATTGGTTTCCTTGCCGGTTGGCGTGGTAAAGGTGGTGAGAAGTTCATGAAAGGTGAACCAAATCCGAACCAGTGGCAAATGTATGAAAAAAACAATTGTGTTTACCATTACGAAATGCCCAAGTCATACCAGTACATGCGTAACTGGAACAAAGGTTACTTACAGTGGGCGAAAGAACATCGCTTAACGCGCTACGACGAACCAATTCTGATTCATATTTATTCAGAGGTGTTACAGCAATTCCGTCTTGCTGCGCAAGGTAAAACGCAAGGTAAGCAGCCGCCTGATCACTTGCGTAAACGTGTTGAAACTTATTTCACACCGTTGCCTTATTATTTTGAACCACTGGAATCTTCGCTTTCAGATAAGCAGAAGTATCCATTGAATGCCCTGACACAACGTCCAATGGCGATGTATCATTCCTGGGATTCACAGAATGCGTGGTTACGTCAGATTCATACTTATAACTACCTCTACATGAGCCCTGAAGTCGGCCGCCAGGGCGACTTCACTGACGGCGACTGGGTGTGGTGTGAATCACAATGGGGCAAAGTTAAAGGCATGTGTCGTTTCTCTGAAGCAGTTGAACCAGGCACGGTCTGGACATGGAACTCAATTGGTAAAGCGGCGGGTGCTTGGAACTTAGGTCCTAAAGCCAATGAATCAAAACAAGGTTTCTTATTAAACCATGTGATTTCAGAAGAACTGCCTGCCAATGAAGATGGCGAACATATCTCCAACTCAGATCCAGTAACAGGGCAAGCAGGTTGGTACGATGTTCGTGTACGCGTTTATAAGGCAAATGAAAATGAACCGCAGGAAACCTTCCCGCAGTTCGATACCTATAAGCCTGTACCAGGGCAGGAAACACGTAAATCATGGCTGAGATATTTTGCCGGTAAGAAGGATAAGTCATGACACAGCTAGCACTTGTAATCGATTTGAATGTTTGTGTGGGTTGCCACGCCTGTGTCACCAGTTGTAAAGAATGGAACACATCTGGCCCGGCCGGTTATATGTCGGATGATAACCCCTATGATAAAGATCCAACCGGTACTTTCTTTAACCGCGTGCAAACCTATGAAGTAGGTGAGTACCCGAACACAGAAACAGTACATTTTCCAAAATCTTGTTTGCATTGCGAAGATCCACCGTGTGTCCCTGTTTGTCCTACGGGCGCCAGTTACAAACGCGAAGAAGACGGTATTGTTTTAGTCGATTACGACAAATGTATTGGTTGTAAATATTGTTCATGGGCATGCCCTTATGGCGCGCGTGAAATTGATGAACACCAGAAGGTCATGAAGAAATGTACCTTGTGTGTAGATCGCATTTACGATGAAACATTGCCAGAAGCAGAACGTAAACCGGCTTGTGTGTTGGCATGTCCAACCAGTGCGCGTTTATTTGGTGATGTGCATGATCCGGATTCAGTGGTATCTGAAACTATTCGAGAATCAGCCGGCTTCCAGTTAATGCCAGAGTGGGGCACCAAGCCTGCTAACCATTATCTGCCGCGTCGGAAAACCAAGATTCGTATTCATGAAGACGAATTGGTACGCGCTGATAATCCGCTTAAGAAAGAAGGTGAACGTCCACAGGTTGATGACGGTGGTCAAACCCTTGATGACGTTACAAGTTGGTAAGGAGCTAAATAATGAATCCTGCTTTTTCAGTTATATTTTTGACGACTTTAATCGGTGTTGGTCAGGGCTTGTTTTTAGCGCTGTACACGGGTGAAAGTTATGCTGTTGTTGAATTACTACCGGCACAGAACCAAGATTTTTATGTTTGGGGAAGTGTTCTGTCAGTGTTATTTTTAATCGCGGGTTTAGTCTCTTCGATTTTCCATCTTGGTCATCCTGAACGCGCATGGCGTGCGGCGGCAATGTGGCGCACATCGTGGTTATCACGTGAAGTGATTGTGTTACCAACGGTGATCGGTGCAATTACCGTTTACGGTGGTGTACATGCACTGGGTTGGGATCTGAATTCATTTGGCTATGAAACCATTGTGCGTGGCGACTTAACTTTAATACTGGGTTTCGGTGGCGTGCTGGTTACTTTCCTTTTATTCCTTTGTACGGCCATGATTTATGGTTGTATCAAGTTCTTACAAGAATGGGCAACACCGTTAACGGTTATTAACTACACCTTGTTAGGCACCGCATCTGGTTTTACTTTGGCGACTTTGTTTGCTTATTACATGGCACCGGCATTGGTTAACTTCTATGCAGGTTGGTCAATTATCATTACCG
>JALTKP010000040.1 GCA_027078075.1 Gammaproteobacteria bacterium
TGAAACCACGATCAAGCACAGATACTTTAGCTTCTTCTATGGGAAGGTAGTCACCATCTAGATATACAATTGACATGACTTAACCGAACCAGCCTTTAACAAGCAAAATAAACCAATCGACTAAACGCTTCCACCAGCTACCTTGTTCAATTTCATGTAATGCTACTAATGAACGTTCAGCAATAACCTTATCGTTAAGCGTTACTTTTAAATTTCCTAATACCTGATGTTTAGTGATAGGTGCTTCAATAATTGATTCGAAACTAATGCTCGGCTTGAGTTGTTTGTATTGACCGCGTGGAATAGTGATGTAGAGATCTTTAAGCAGTCCTAATGAGACCTTATCTTCAACACCTTTCCAGATATCAGTAGAATTGATTTCTGTATTTGCTTCGTAGAGCTTATGACTACGGAAAAAACGGAAGCCATAACTTAATAACTTTTGAGATTCTTGTACGCGGGCGGCATCACTCTTGGTGCCAAGTACCACTGAAACGAGGCGCATTCCATCACGCATACCGGAAGCAACCAAACAAAAGCCAGCCGATTCGGTATGACCAGTTTTGATGCCATCAACATATTTGTCACGCCAAAGTAATTTATTGCGATTGTATTGTGTAATGTTATTAAAGGTGAATTTCTTCACTGCATACATTTTGTAATGTTCAGGGAAGTCACGGATTAGTGCACTACCTAATATTGCTAAATCGCGAGGTGTTGTGTAATGGTCAGGATCAGGTAGCCCTGTGCTGTTTACAAAATGAGTCCCATTCATGCCAAGTTGTTTGGCGTAGTTATTCATTAAGGAGGCAAAGGCATCTTCGCTACCAGCAACGTACTCTGCCATGGCAACGGTTGCATCATTGCCTGATTGGATGATGATGCCTTTAAGTAAGCTTTTAACATCAACTTGCTTGCCGACTTCAACAAACATTCTTGAGCCAGGCATGCGCCAGGCTTTTTTACTGATAGTCACCTTGTCTTGCATGGTGATATTGCCTGCTTTTAATTCATGACTAATGACGTAAGTTGACATCATCTTAGTCAGGCTGGCTGGCTCCATACGTTGGTCGCCATTATTTTCAGCAATGATTTGACCACTATTAAAGTCTTTTAATACATAACCTTTAGCAGCTAGTTTGGGCGCGACGGGCACGCTACTTGCTGCCTGTAATATGTTGGCAGTGAGTAATGAGCCAATAACAAATAGGCTCGTGATAATCTTTTGCGAAAATCTAAGTTGTTTCATAATGAGATTCTTTTATCGATGTATTTTGTATTGTAGCGAGTCGAGTTAAGGCTGGCTACGTGTAGATGCTTGAATTAGTCGATCACGACATGTGCTTCGTCGATACCTAAGGTCGCTAGTTGGTCAACCAGTTGATCGGCCTCATCAACACTGGATAGCGGTCCTATCCGCACGCGGTAGACGGTGTTACCGGCGGAATTAACAGTACTAATTTTTGTCCGTTCAAATGCCGCGTTATGTAATTTTTGGTGAAGTTGTTCTGCATTATATCGACTTGAAAAAGCACCGACTTGTAAGTACATATTGGGTACAGAAGATGGCCTGTTGATAGAGGCTTCTACTGGTTGGTTTGATATAGGTTTCGCATTTGCACTTATGGCGCGGATTTCCACAAGACCGGTACCGCTAGCCGTAATACCAAGCCGTGTTGCAGCCGCATAGGAGAGATCAATAATCCGATTTGCATGGAATGGGCCTCGATCATTGGCTTTGACAATAATACGTCTGTTGTTACGCAGGTTGGTTACTTCCAAGTAAGTCGGTAAGGGCAATGTCTTGTGGG
>JALTKP010000041.1 GCA_027078075.1 Gammaproteobacteria bacterium
TTAGCAGAATCGATCGCAGAGGAAGAAGGAATCACAATGACAGGTGCACATTGGCAAGTGGTAAATTTCCTTCGTCAGCGTTATGTAGAATTTGGTAGCTCTCCCAATGCGCGACTTTTAATTAAAGCATTGGCAAAAAAATTTGGTTCAGAAATCGGATGTAGAAAACATTTATATGATCTGTTTCCACATGGTCCTTCACGTCAGGGTTGTCGTATAGCAGGCTTACCATTGCCGAATGATTGCGTTGACTGGTTTGGTTAATTAAAAATCATTAGATAGGTTTAGTAAAACCGTCAGAGTATTAATTAGGCTTAGAAATCTGATTTTTTTATTAAGCGACAAGAGGATCAGACTGTATTTTTTCTTTAGGTAGTCCCTTCTCGCAAAGTATTTCAACAACACTATCTATAATGGCGGGAGGTGCAAAAATATAGCTGCGCCACTGTTCTAAATTATTATGCCATTTTAACATCCGGCTAATTGCTTCAGCAGCGGTTTTTGTTTTAATGGGATTGTAGTGAAAGTTGTCGATCGCATCATCTGTAGAGCGGCAATAGCCATCAGCATAATGGTTTTCATGTTCGTGAACGACCCAATGAAATACCATTTGTTGTTGGAACTCAAGTGACAGACAATTTTCAATTAAACTTTGAACTGGCGCAAAGCCTATTCCCCAAGCAATAAATAGAATTGGAGACGGATCATTTTCGACAAGGGTAATACCATTACAAGGTGCACTAATTTGTATTGGCATTGATTTTTTAGCGCAATCAAAAATAGCATTTGTAAAGACATCGCTGGAATCTCGGTGTAAATGAAACTCTAAATTAAGCCCATCACAAGGGCAGCTGGCAATCGGTAGCTCGCGTTGTAGCTTATTATCCAACTTTAAAATAGCATGTTGACCTGCCATAAAACGTAAGGTATTGCCGCGTGGCGTACGAAGATATAATCGTAAAGTATTGTCATCTACATGTTCGATGCGACGAATGCGGGTGGTAATATCCTGTAAAGGGATATCCGATCCATCTGTTGCGAGAGATGCTTCAAGCTTTAGGTTGCTGAGAGCAGAATGGCAACACATAAGAATATCGCCAGCGTTTTTTTCAGCTTCAGTTAAGATAAAATCATGATGACGGATTTGTGATAACTCGCCTTCCACTAGGCGAGCTTTACAGTCACCGCAGGCGCCATTGGTACAGCCATGATTAACATTAAGACCAGCGCGTAGTGCGGCATGTAGCAGCGACTCTTTTTCCTCTGTTTGGAAATGCTTTTTTACAGGGAGTATTTCTACTTGAAATGCCATTATGTTTTGTTTGTTATCCTTTGTTTGAGCTTAGCACCAGACTATGTCAGGATTTCAGTTATTGATCTCATATTGTAAGAGTGTACCCCATGTTAAATTCAATTCAGTCTTTTTTTCAGCAACATATATTATCGGCACAGGACAGTACTGAAGAGGGAAATGAAAAAGCCCTTCATCTTGCTACAGCGACCTTACTGTTTGAGATGGCACATATGGATGATGTGGTCGATGGACGCGAAAGAGAAGCGATACAGAGCTTGTTAGCGGATAAATTTAGTCTTGATGCAGTGATGGCAGAGGAATTGCTCGAATTAGCCGCAGATAAATCTCGGCAGGCAACGTCTATGCAAGAATTCACTCGATTGTTGAATGAAAATTTTAGCCAAAAAGAAAAGCAACAAATGGTAAAAATGCTTTGGGAAGTGGCGTTGAGTGATGGCGTGATTGATAAATATGAGGACATGTTTGTAAGGCAGA
>JALTKP010000042.1 GCA_027078075.1 Gammaproteobacteria bacterium
ATCATTGATTAAGCGTTCAAGGCGTTCTGGGTTGGCAAACAACAATGCGGCACGTTTATAGGTTGCAAAACGGCGTGCAAAACCAATAGTTAGAATGTCATTGCGAGCAGGTTCAAGGAACTGCAGGTTTCTTTCAATTTGAATGGTGCTGCTACCGTTACGTTTATGTTGGTGCAGCATTCGTGCCCGTACATCTTTGAGCATGGCGGTTTTAAGGGTTTGTCGAAGACTCCAGAAAGTTTGATCGGGGATGTCGTCAATTTGTTGCCAAAAATCCTGATTAAGTAATTCATTACGCCAGCCACCACCAAAACGCATATCAAATAATGCAACCCATTCGCGAGCCAAAAAGGTTTGCATATGCACGCCATTAGTCACGTAGCGCATTGGGTTCTCTTCTTCGGGCACTTGAGGCCAGATGTAGCCTTCCATGTTTGAAGCAACGCTGCCATGAATGCGACTGACGCCATTGTGGTAACGTGAGCCACGTAAGGCGAGAGCGGTTTGGTTAAAACCTTTTGCATGTAATGGGCTGGCACCGAGTTTAAGGAATTGTGGCATATCAATGCCAAGCTGTTTTGAAAATGCGGAGAAATATTCCAAGATCATGTCATGTTCAAAAATATCATGACCGGCAGGCACGGGAGTATGAGTGGTAAATACCGTACCAGCAGCGGTAATTTCCAATGCACTATTAAAGTTTGTACCACTGGCAACATGTTCACGGCAACGTTCAATAATACTGAATGCTGCATGACCTTCATTAATGTGCCAGACAGTTGGGTCTAATCCTAAGGCACGAATAGCGCGTATGCCGCCAATACCAAGTACGATTTCCTGCTTAATACGGGTATTGATGTCGCCACCATATAACTGGTAGGTAATGGCACGATCTGCCTCATTATTTGAGGGTAGATCTGTATCAAGTAAATAAAGATTGATGTGACCGGCACGGGCGCGCCATACTTTTATTTCCAGATTACGTTCGGGAAGTTCAACATAAACATGAATTTCATTACCCTGTGCGTCTTTTGCTGGCTCCACAGGTAAATCATTAAAATCAGTTGTATTATAATGTGCTTGTTGCTGACCATTTGCATCGATTGTTTGGGTAAAATAACCTTGACGGTAGAGTAGCCCAATAGCAATAAACGGTACATTAAGATCACTGGCAGCTTTGCAATGATCACCCGCTAAGATCCCAAGCCCCCCTGAATAAATCGGAAAGCTTTCATGTAACCCGAACTCAGCACAAAAATAGGCAACCAAATCTCTGTCTGGATCTAAATATTCATTAACATCGGTATTGGTGTCTTCTTCAAGATAGCTATCATAGCTGGAGAGAACTCGGTTGAAGTCCTGCATGAAAATGCGGTCTTCAGTTGCATGATTAAGTTTATCCTGGCTAATGCGGCGAAGAAAAACTTTGGGGTTGTGACCACAGCTCTCCCATAAGTCATTATCAAGTCGATAGAAGAGGCTTCTTGCTTCACGATCCCAGCTATACAGGAGGTCACTGGTGAGTTCTTTTAGGCGCTCTAGGCGTTCGGGAATGATTGCCTGAACTTCAAGTGAAAAGCGTGTGCCGTTCATTATTGTGTTCCTTGTAGGGATGTTTTTATATTTTATAGGTGATAATTAGACTCAAGTATTTACCACTCAAAACAGAACTGCAAACACCTAAACTTTACTCCGATTAGTTAAGAGTAACAACAGCTTACTGAGCACTGACAAGGTATTATTGGCTAATTACATAACCGACCTTGTTACTTAACGGGCAGTTGTT
>JALTKP010000043.1 GCA_027078075.1 Gammaproteobacteria bacterium
GAAGAATCGCAATTAAAATACAGTTTGCCTGACTATGATGTGAGTTATGATTTTTTACCGACCGACTTTACGCAGGTGAATGCAGACTTAAATAAGAAAATGATTAAGCAGGCAATTGAATTATTAGAATTGCAAAAAAATAGTAAGGTGCTGGATCTGTTTTGTGGTATTGGTAATTTTAGTTTGCCACTGGCGCGACATTGCCAACAAGTGATTGGTATCGAAGGCAGTGAGACTTTAGTTGATCGCGCCAAGCAGAATGCATCAATTAACAATATCGGCAATGTTGAATACCTTGCTGCTGATTTAACTAAAGATATTCCGGTAGAAATTAAAGGCATTGATCGAATGCTATTAGACCCACCACGCAGCGGTGCTTTTGAAGTAGTGAGTCGCATGAAAGAGATTGGTCCAGAACGTATTGTTTATGTATCGTGCAATATCGCAACACTTGCACGTGATGCAGGTGAGCTGGTTAAGAACCAAGGCTATCGTTTGTGTCGTGCAGGGATTATGGATATGTTCCCGCATACATCCCATGTTGAATCGATTGCGGTGTTTGAGAAGCTATAAAAACATTTAAAGATCTAACGCAGAGGCGCTGAGACGCAAAGGGCGCAGAGTTTATTTAATTAAAAAGTTTTTCTTTGCGGTTCTCTGCGTTCTCCGCGCCTCTGCGTTGAAAGAGTAAAAAGGGTTTTTCTTTTAGGAATAATATATGCAAGTTGAACTTGAAAACATACAACCGATCCGTTGGCATGATGATGTCTTAGAGTTACTTGACCAACGTTTACTTCCTGCCGAACAAAAATACATTCAACTAGATAACGTTACGTCAATCGCGAATGCGATTACAGACATGGTAGTACGTGGCGCACCTGCGATTGGTATTACTGCTGCCTATGGTGTTGTTACTGCGGCACGACATCGTTACACAGAATCATCTATAAAATGGAAACAAACAATTCAAAATGATCTTGAGGTGTTATTAGCTTCACGCCCAACCGCAATTAATTTGTTTTGGGCGATTGATAAAATGCATCATGTTATTGATGGCCTTGATGGTGATCCGGTTGAGGTGTTGCTTAATGCCGCCATGCAAATTCATCAAGATGATATCGATGCTAACAAAACCATGGGTAAGCTCGGCGCTGCATTTATTAGTGCTGGCTCTGGTGTCTTAACCCATTGTAATGCTGGTGCCTTGGCAACAGGTGGTTATGGCACGGCATTGGGTGTGATACGAAGCGCATGGCAAGAGAATAAACTGAATAAGGTTTTTGCTGATGAGACACGTCCTTGGTTGCAAGGCGCACGTTTAACCGCATGGGAATTGTTACATGACAATATACCTGTCACTTTGGTCGCAGAAGGGGCTGTTTCTGCCTTGATGAGTAGCGGTCAAGTACAGTGGTTTGTGGTTGGCTCAGACAGGATTGCCGCAAATGGCGATGTTGCCAACAAGATCGGCACCTTAGCGGGTGCTATTCAGGCAAAACACTATGATGTGAAGGTCATGGTGGTGGCGCCGACTTCAACTATTGATATGGTGGTTAAGGATGGTGCAGATATCCCGATTGAACAGCGTGGTGCTGATGAGTTATTGGCATTATCGGGGCAATCTGTGGCTGCAAAGGGCTGTGAGGCATGGAATCCGGTATTTGATGTGACTCCAGCAAGCCTTGTTGACGTCATTGTGACCGAAAAAGGCGTTATTGAGTTGCCAAATAGCGCCAAAATAGCCAAATTAATGCAATCTTGACGGGCTTAATAAGATCTAACGCAAAGGCGTAGAGACGCAAAGTAAAAATATAAAAAACCTTCAGTATTGCAAGAATAAAAAGTCGTTATTATCCGTATAATATCCACGTCTAAAACCCTGATTTCTAGTGCCTTTATAGGCTTCTCTGTGGTATTATTAGCGGCTTATGGTTAGGTGTTTCTGAAGCATTAGGGGTATTACTTGCTTCGCTCCATAACCTACTGAATTTAATATAATTATAGCGAATAAAAGTCACCGTAATATGGAAGATATAGCACGCGAAATACTCCCCATAAATATTGAGGACGAGCTTCGTACGTCCTACATGGAATACGCGATGAGCGTCATCGTTGGCCGCGCCTTGCCAGACGTGCGAGATGGCCTCAAACCGGTGCATCGTCGTGTTTTATACGCGATGAATCAGCTTGGCAATGATTTCAACAAACCCTACAAGAAATCGGCACGTGTTGTCGGTGATGTGATTGGTAAATACCATCCACACGGCGATTCTGCTGTGTATGACACGATTGTACGTATGGCTCAGCCATTCTCGCTGCGTTACATGCTGGTAGATGGGCAGGGTAACTTCGGTTCGGTGGATGGCGATTCGCCCGCGGCAATGCGTTATACGGAAGTCCGTATGTCGAAGATTGCCCATGAGTTATTGGCAGATCTAGACAAAGAAACGGTTGATTTCAGACCTAACTACGACGAAACCGAACGTGAACCGGTGGTCATGCCGACCAGAATCCCGAATTTACTGGTGAATGGTTCAACGGGTATTGCTGTAGGTATGGCAACTAACATACCGCCACATAATCTGACGGAAGTCATTAATGCTTGTTTGGTATTGATTGATGATCCTGAAACCGATATTCCGACTTTAATGCAGCATATTCCCGGCCCTGACTTCCCAACGGCGGGTATTATCAATGGCGCACGCGGTATTCGAGAAGCTTACCGTACCGGTCGTGGGCGTATTTATGTGCGTGCACGTGTTGATATCGAAGTTAATGAGAAGAACACCAAAGAAACCATTGTTGTTACTGAATTACCTTATCAGGTTAATAAAGCGCGCTTAATTGAAAAAATTGCTGAGCTAGTGCGTGATAAACGTATTGAAGGCATTAGTGCATTGCGTGATGAGTCTGATAAAGACGGTATGCGCATGGTAATTGAATTGCGTCGTGGTGAAGTTACTGACGTGGTATTGAACAACCTTTACAAACAGACACAAATGCAAAGTGTGTTTGGTATTAACATTGTTGCGTTAGTTGATGGACAACCAAAACTACTCAACCTGAAACAATTACTTGAAGCCTTCATTCGTCACCGTCGTGAAGTTGTCACACGCCGTACTATTTTCGAACTACGTAAAGCGCGCGAACGCGCACATGTGCTGGAAGGTTTAGCGGTTGCTTTAGCGAATATTGATCCAGTCATTGCTTTAATTAAATCATCCAAGACCCCAGCCGAAGCTAAACAAGGTTTGATTAGTACTACCTGGGCGTCAGGTGAAGTAGCGAGCATGTTAGGTGCAGCTGGCGCTGAATCATCACGCCCCGATGAACTCGATGCTTGTTATGGACTGCTTGATGATGGCTACCATTTATCACCAGCACAGGCACAAGCCATTCTTGAAATGCGTTTGCATCGTTTAACAGGGCTTGAGCAAGATAAAATTCTTAAAGAATACAGCGATATTTTAGAAAGCATTCGCGAGTATTTAGAAATTCTTAATAATCCTGAGCGTCTTTTGGAAGTCATTCGCGAAGAGTTAATTGCAATTAATGAACAGTACGGTGATGAACGTCGCACTGAAATTGTCGATTCACAAGAAGACTTAACACTAGAAGATTTGATCAGTGAAGAAGATGTTGTGGTGACACTTTCACATGAAGGTTACATCAAAGCACAACAATTGTCGGTTTACAGTGCACAACGCCGTGGTGGTAAAGGTAAGGCAGCAACAAAAGTTAAAGAAGAAGACTTTGTTGATAAATTATTTATTGCTAGCACCCATGACACCATGTTGTGTTTTTCTAGTCGCGGTAAATTGTACTGGAAAAAAGTTTACGAATTACCTTTGGCTAGCCGTACTTCGCGTGGCCGACCAATCGTGAATTTATTACCACTTGAAGATGGTGAGCGTATTAATGCGATTTTACCAATTCGTGAATACGAAGATGATAAATACATCTTCATGGCAACCGCCAGCGGTACGGTGAAGAAAACCAGTTTGAAAGAATTCTCACGCCCTCGTGCTAACGGTATTATTGCGATTGAATTACGTGACAACGATCAACTGGTTGGTGTTGATATTACTCACGGTGATTCAGACGTACTGTTATTCACCAGTGCGGGTAAGTCAGTTCGCTTTAACGAAGAAAAAGTACGCGCAATGGGACGAACAGCTTGTGGTGTGCGTGGTATAAAACTAGGTGATGATCAGGAAGTGATTTCACTGATTATTGCTGAAGAAGGTTATGTATTAACCGCGACTGAAAATGGTTACGGCAAACGCACCAAGATGGAAGACTTCCCACAACATGGTCGTGGTGGACAAGGTGTTATTGCAATCCAAACCTCTGAGCGAAACGGTGGTGTGGTTGGCGCAACGTTAGTGAAAGAAGGTGATCAAATCATGCTGATCACCAGTGGCGGTACTTTAGTACGAACTAAAGCTGATGAAATCTCAATTGTTGGACGTAATACCCAAGGTGTTCGTTTAATCAGTTTAGGTGATGAACAAGTCTTATCAGGAATTGAACGTATTGAAGAAGTGCAAACAGATGAAGTAGAAGGTGTTGTAGCAGATGTGACTGATACAGAAGCCACTTCAGCTACTGAAACAGATGCCTCAGAAACACCAACTACAGATGCTGACGATAGCACCGAAGAATAATAATTTTAGTATCGCCCTAAGTTAGGGCGGTGCTAAGTTAATTTTACAAAAATTTAAACATTAAAAATAAAGGAGTGTGCCGTGGCACGCGTATACAATTTTAGTGCCGGTCCGGCAACCATCCCTCAAGCAGTTCTTGAACGTGCTCAAGCAGAAATGCTCGACTGGAATGGCAGTGGTATGTCTGTCATGGAAATGAGCCATCGTGGCAAAGAATATATGTCGATTGCAGCACAAGCTGAAGCTGACGTACGCGAATTAATGGCGATTCCAGATAACTACAAAGTATTATTTTTGCAGGGTGGCGCAAGCTCACAGTTCTCTGCCATACCAATGAACTTATTACGTGGTAAAACTACTGCAGACTACATTAATACGGGTGCATGGTCGAAAAAAGCGATTGCAGAAGCAAAACGTTTTTGTGATGTGAACGTTGTTGCAACAACAGAAGACAGCAAATTCATGACCACGCCCGCACAAGCTGATTTGAATTTAAACAGTGATGCGGCTTACATGCATTTTACGCCGAATGAAACAATTGGTGGTGTTGAATTCCCTTACTTACCAGAAACCGGTGATGTGCCCATTGTTGCTGACATGTCGTCAACAATCCTATCGCGTCCTATTGATGTGAGTAAGTACGGCATGATTTATGCCGGTGCACAAAAGAATATTGGTCCAGCAGGTTTAACCGTTGTGATTGTTCGTGACGATCTTATTGGCAATACAATGGACGGCACACCATCAATGTTTGATTATAAGATCCTTGCTGATAATGACTCTATGTACAACACACCTGCTACGTATAGTTGGTACCTTGCGGGGCTAGTTTTTGACTGGCTTAAAAGTAATGGCGGAATTACTGCGATGGCTGAAATTAATGAACGCAAAGCAGCAGCACTTTATGCAGCGATTGATGGTTCTGATTTTTATGCCAACCCTGTAGAGGTGCAATCACGTTCTTGGATGAATGTGCCATTCACATTAGCTGATAGTGAGTTGGACAGTGTGTTCCTTGAAGAAGCGAAACAAAATGGTTTAGTGACATTGAAAGGTCATCGTTCTGTTGGCGGTATGCGTGCCAGCATTTATAACGCAATGCCGGAAGAAGGCGTTAATGCGTTAATTTCATTCATGACTGACTTTGAAAAACGTCACGGATAAAAAATTATAATTCACCAAAAAAACAATGGTGAAGTGTGAGGAGTGTTTACTAGATGTACAAAATTCAGACATTAAATAATATTTCTGTTGCGGGCCTTGAGCGCCTGCCACGCGATGCTTACGAAGTCGCTTCAGAAATGACAAGCCCTGATGGGATTTTATTACGTTCATATAATATGCACAGCATGGATCTTGCTGATAGCGTAAAAGCCATTGGGCGTGCTGGTGCCGGTGTTAATAATATCCCCGTTGATAAAATGAGCGAGAAGGGTGTTGCTGTATTTAATGCACCGGGTGCAAATGCCAATGCAGTAAAAGAGCTGGTTGTTGCTGGTATGTTACTAGGTGCACGTAATATTTGTCAGGGTTGGGATTTCTCTCGTAACCTTGAAGGTTCTGATGAGGAAATCAGTAAACAAGTGGAAGCCGGTAAAAAGAACTTCGGCGGTTTTGAATTACCTGGGCGTACGCTTGGTGTTATCGGTTTAGGTGCTATTGGTATTTTAGTTGCTAACGTTGCTTTACGTTTAGGCATGAAAGTAGTGGGTTACGATCCTGATATCACGGTACAAAGTGCTTGGAAGTTATCATCTGAAGTACAAAAAGCGAACAGTGTTGATGATCTTTTATCTCGTGTTGATTTCGTTACTTTCCACGTCCCTTTAGTTGATGCAACCCGCAATCTGATTAATGCTGAACGCCTTAAAATGATGAAAGATAAAGTCACCATTTTAAACTTTGCCCGTAATGGTATTGTCGATGATGAAGCTGTGTCTGCTGCGATTAAAGAAGGTAAAGTAAACGCCTACATTTGTGATTTCCCTAGTAATTTACTAAAAAATCACGAACGAGTGATTACCTTACCTCATCTTGGTGCTTCAACTAAAGAAGCAGAAGATAACTGTGCGATTATGGTAGCGGAACAAGTTAAAGATTATTTAGAAAACGGCAATATTACCAATTCAGTAAATTTCCCTGAGGTATATATGCCACGTACTAATGGTTTCCGCCTTGGTGTGGTGAACTCAAATGTACCAAACATGGTTGGTCAAATTTCAACCTCATTGGCTGATGCTGGTTTGAACATTATTGATATGTTAAATAAATCACGTGGTGATTTGGCTTACACCATTGTTGATGTTGATAGTGATATTACTGATGAAACACTTGCGGCAGTTCAAGCGATTGACGGTGTTTTATCTGTTCGAAGTATGTAATTTATTTAAGCTAAGTGTGAAATAGAAAACGATGACAAAGAAAATTTCATTGCCAGAGATTCGCTCTCGTATTGATGGACTGGATGAACAAATTCAGGAGTTAATTCGACAACGTGCCGAGTGCGCGCTTGATGTTGCAAAATCAAAACGAGCCGAAGCCGAGTTGAATGGTGTTGAAGCAACAGACTTCTATCGCCCTGAACGCGAAGCTGAAGTGTTAAATATGGTTAAGGATCGTAATAATGGTCCGCTTGATGATGAAACTGTTGCACATTTGTTTCGTGAATTGATGTCAGCTTGTCTTGCTTTGCAGGAACCGATGAAGATCGCTTATTTAGGACCGGAAGGTACCTTCACACAAGCGGCTGCACTGAAACATTTTGGTCAAAGTATTAATACTATTTCACATGGTGCTATTGATGAAGTATTCCGCGATGTTGAAGCAGGTAATTCGCATTATGGTGTCGTGCCTGTTGAAAATTCAACTGAAGGTGTTATCAGTCATACATTAGATATGTTCATGCAGTCATCGTTACAAATTAATGGTGAAGTAGAACTACGGATCCATCATAATTTATTATCAAATGAAACAGGCTTAGATGGCATTACTAAAATTTATTCTCATCAGCAATCATTAGCACAGTGCCGTGAATGGTTAGATGCAAACTTACCGCAAGCTGAACGTGTTGCAGTGAGTAGCAATGCCGATGCAGCAAAACGCGCAGCTAATGAAAAAGGGTGTGCTGCTATTGCCAGCGATACCGCTGCAGGAATTTATGATCTTAATATTGTCGCGGCGAACATTGAAGACGAACCAGATAACACCACACGTTTCTTAATTATTGGGCGCAATAAAGTTGAGCCAAGTGGTAATGACAAAACAACCTTATTGGTGTCAATTGTCAACAAACTTGCTGCGTTACATAAATTATTAGCACCATTCTCGGAAAATAATGTCAGTTTAACGCGTATTGAATCACGTCCCTCTCGAAAGGGGATGTGGGATTATGTGTTCTTCATTGATATCGATGGCCATCGTGATGACGAGGCAGTTAAAAAAGCCTTGCAAGATCTTGAAAAAGAGGCAGCGATGTTAAAAGTATTAGGTTCTTACCCTAAGGCTGTTTTGTAAACTAAGCACATGAATAGCAAAACACATCGAATGGCGATTGCAGACCTCGCGCTTCCAGGCGTATGTGGCTTGCACCCCTATGAACCTGGCAAGCCGGTTGATGAGCTTGAACGCGAATTAGGTTTAAGCAATATTATTAAACTCGCATCAAATGAAAATCCACTCGGACCAAGCTTAAAAGTAACAGAGGCAATTACTAACGAGTTATCGGAACTGTCACGTTACCCGGATGGTAATGGTTTTGCGCTGAAACAAGTATTGGCGGACAAACATTCTGTGTCTATTGAACAGGTAACAATAGGTAATGGTTCAAATGATATTCTTGAATTGTTAACCAGAGCATTTGTTTCGCCAGAGAATGAAGTGGTTTTTTCTCAACATGCATTCGCTGTTTACCCAATAGTGACACAAGCGGTTGGCGCTAAAGCGGTTGTCGTGCCAGCAAAAGATTGGGGTAATGATCTGGATGCGATGTTAGCGGCAATGACGGATAAAACCCGAGTTGTATTTGTGGCGAACCCTAATAATCCTACGGGTACTTGTATCGCTAAGAACGCATTAAAGGATTTTATTAATGCAGTTCCTGATCATGTCATTGTTGTAATCGATGAAGCATATTTTGAATATGCACAGGATCTTTTTCCTGATTTTGAATCTGCAGAACATTATTTGTCACAAGCACCAAATTTAATTGTGACACGGACTTTTTCTAAAGCCTATGGCTTAGCCGCCTTACGAATTGGTTATAGTTTATCATCGGTTGAGATTACGGATTTTCTTAATCGCGTCAGACAACCATTCAATGTTAATAGTTTAGCAATGGCAGCTGCAATTGCCGCATTAGATGATGTGCAACATCTGGCTGATAGTTTAAGCTTGAATAGAAGTGGTTTAGAGCAATACCACCAAGCCTGTATCGAACTTGGCTTGGAGTGGATACCAACCTCGGCAAACTTTATTTGTATTAATGTCAAACAGAACGGTCGTGACGTATTTGATAAATTGTTACATAAGGGGGTGATTGTTCGCCCTGTTGATAATTATGAAATGCCTGAATTTATACGTGTTACGGTTGGTAGTGAAGTAGAAAATCAGCGTTGTATAGATGCCCTAACTGAGGTGTTGCAATCATGATCAATAAACTTTGTGTTATCGGTATTGGTTTAATTGGTGGTTCGCTTGCACGTGCTTTAAAAGAAGCTGAATATGTTGGTCATGTAATTGCAGTTGGTCGTAATGTCGCTCACCTTGAACGTGCTGTTGAACTTGGTGTGGCAGATAGTTTTGATACATCCATTGCAAATGCTGTCGCTGATGCTGATGTGATTATTGTTGCTGTTCCTGTCGGTGCAATGAAAGCTGTTTTTACAGAATTATCAGGATCAGTAAAACCGGATGCAGTCATAACTGATGTAGGCAGTGTTAAAGGTAATGTCGTTTGTGATGCACGTACAGCATTGGATGATAGATTATCTTGTTTCGTTCCCGGTCACCCGATAGCCGGCACAGAAAAAAGTGGTGTTGAAGCTTCTTTTGCTGAACTATATCAAGGGCAGCGTGTTATTTTGACGCCACTAGAAGAAACTTCGGCAATAGCGACACAAACGATTACTAAGATGTGGCATATTGCCGGCGCAGATGTGCAATCTTTATCTGTTGAACATCATGACGAAGTATTAGCCGCCACAAGTCATTTGCCACATGCTTTAGCTTATACCTTAGTTGATACCTTGGCACAAATGCATGAGCACCGTGAGATTTTCCAGTTTGCGGCAGGTGGTTTTAAAGATTTTACACGAATTGCATCTAGTGACCCACAGATGTGGCATGACATTTGTCTTAACAATCGCGATGCCTTACTAGATATGTTGAATCGATTTAGTAACGACATAAATAAATTAACAAAAGCGATTGAAGATGAAGACAGTGAATTTATTTTGAAATTATTTAAACGTGCTAAAACAGCACGTGATCAGAATTGTTGAGAACATAATGAGTAGCACAAATAATATTATTTTTACTGCAAAGCCAGGTGGTTGTCTTAAAGGCACATTACGAGTTCCAGGCGATAAATCTATTTCACACCGCAGTATTATGTTCGGTTCTTTGGCTGATGGTATTACCGATGTCAGCGGCTTTCTTGAAGGTGAAGACTGTTTTTCCACTATGCGAGCATTTCGTTCTATGGGGGTTGAGATAGAACATTTAGGTGAAGGGCGGGTACGAATTCATGGTGTTGGTTTGCATGGCTTAAAACAACCGGATGCACCATTAGACTTAGGTAACTCTGGCACATCAATGCGACTGATGGCAGGTTTATGTGCAGGACAAAATTTTACAGTAACACTCACTGGTGATACTTCATTAAGTACCCGACCAATGCGCCGAGTCACTGATCCACTTCATGAGATGGGTGCGACTATTGGTTCGACTGAAAAGGGAACGCCACCACTAGTAATAAATGGTGCAAATAAATTAAAAGGTATTTCTTACACTTTGCCAATGGCAAGTGCGCAAGTAAAATCCTGTTTGCTGTTAGCCGGCATGTACGCCGATGGTAAAACTTGTGTAACTGAACCGGCACCGACGCGTGATCATACTGAACGTATGTTACAAGGTTTTGGTTATAAGGTAGATCGTGATGGACCAACCGCTTGTCTAGAAGGAGGCGGTAAACTTACGGCCGCTAATATTGATGTCCCTGCTGATATTTCATCTGCCACCTTCTTTATGGTCGGTGCGTCGATCGCTGAAGGCTCTGACATATTATTAGAAAATGTTGGTATTAACCCAACACGTGATGGAGTGATCAGCATCCTGAAACTGATGGGTGCGGATATTACCCTGACAAATGAGAAAGAAATCTGTGGTGAGCCAGTGGCGGATATTCGCGTTAAATATGCACCATTGAAGGGTATCGATATTCCTGAAGAATTGGTGCCACTTGCCATTGATGAATTTCCAGCCATTTTTGTTGCCGCTGCCTGCGCAGAAGGAGTGACTCGTTTGACTGGAGCTGAAGAGCTTCGGGTTAAAGAAAGTGACCGAATTCAGGTGATGGCTGATGGTCTTTTAACACTCGGTATTAATGTGGAACCGACCCCTGACGGGATTGTCATACAGCCGGGAACATTTAAAGGTGGCGAAGTAGACAGTCATGGTGATCACCGAATTGCGATGTCATTTAGTATGGCGGCACTGCGATCTACGGCAGATATCACGATTAATGACTGCGATAACGTCAATACCTCATTTCCTCATTTTATTGAGATAGCCAAACAATCTGGCCTCAATATTTCAAGTTAATTAACATTAAGTTAATCATATAACTCATTGTTTAAAAAGGATTACTCAATGAATTCTAATGTAGAATCTCATGCGCCAGTGGTTACCATTGATGGACCCAGTGGTTCAGGAAAGGGCACGATTAGCCAGCTTGTTGCCAAGCAATTAGGCTGGTCATATCTCGACAGTGGTGCTCTGTATCGTTTATTGGCACTGGCTGCACAACATCACAGTCTTGAATTAGACGATGAAGCTTCTTTGGAGACATTAGCAGCTCATTTAGACGTCGAATTCACTTCAAAAGGTGATATTTTGCTGGAAGGTGAGTCAGTTGATGACATATTACGCACCGAAGAAACCGGGAAATTAGCTTCTGTTGTGGCGGCTTTACCTAAAGTTAGGTTGGCATTATTGGCTCGACAACGTGCTTTTGCTCAGCCACCCGGTTTGGTTGCAGATGGACGCGATATGGGAACTACCGTATTTCCGTCTGCCGAGGTCAAGATTTTCCTCACAGCGAGCGCCGAAGCAAGGGCTGAAAGACGCTATAAACAGTTGAAAGAGAAAGGATTTGATGTTAATCTCGCACATCTTTTGCAGGATATCGAAAGCCGCGATCTACGTGATATACAACGTAGCAGCTCGCCATTGAAAGCTGCCGATGATGCGATTGAAATTGATACAACGACATTAAGTATTGATGACGTTGTTGAACAAGTCTTGGAGCACTGCAAACTCGTTAAATGAGTGCTTCATTTTTGAGGAAACACCGTTCAGTCCAAAGCAACTCTTGTGCAGGCTGATGCCCGACCTCTTTTAATTTCGGCACGGTAATGTAGTTATATCAGGTTATATTTCATGAGCGAATCTTTTGCAGAACTCTTTGAAGAGAGTTTATTAAGTAACGATAAAATGCGTCCTGGCGCCATTATTATGGGTCAAGTGATGGACGTGAATGACGATTTCGTAATCGTCCACGCAGGTTTAAAGTCTGAAGGCGTTATTCCTACCGAACAATTCCGTGATGTAAACGGTGATATTGAAGTCCAAATTGGTGACGAAGTCGAAGTTGCTCTCGATGCCGTCGAAGATGGTTATGGTGAAACTAAACTTTCGCGCGAAAAAGCCAAACGTAATGTTGCTTGGATTAAGCTTGAAGCCGCAGCGGAAAGTAAAGAAACAGTTATTGGTGTTATCACTGGCAAGGTTAAAGGTGGTTTCACAGTTGAAGTTATGGATATTCGTGCCTTCTTACCTGGTTCACTCGTTGACGTACGTCCAGTACGTGACACAACTTACCTTGAAGGTAAGCCACTAGAATTTAAAGTTATCAAATTGGATCGTCAACGTAACAACGTGGTTGTTTCTCGTCGTGCGGTTGTTGAAACTGAATCTAATGCTGAGCGTGATGAATTACTCGCGAACATGGCTGAAGGTCAATCAATCAAGGGTGTTGTTAAGAACTTAACTGATTACGGTGCATTCGTTGATCTGGGTGGTATTGATGGTCTGTTACATATCACTGATATGTCTTGGAAACGCATTAAACATCCAAGTGAAATTGTTAATGTTGGTGACGAAATCGACGTTAAAATCCTTAAATTCGACAAAGAAAAGAGCCGTGTTTCATTAGGCCTTAAACAACTTGGCGAAGATCCTTGGATCGATATCGCACGTCGTTACGCTGAAGGCACACGTCTATTCGGTAAGGTAACGAACATTGCTGACTATGGTTGTTTTGTTGAAATCGAATCAGGTGTTGAAGGTTTGGTTCATGTTTCAGAAATGGATTGGACTAATAAGAACATTCACCCATCTAAGGTTGTTCAACTTGGTGATGAGCTTGAAGTAATGGTTCTGGATATCGATGAAGAACGTCGTCGTATCTCAATGGGTATGAAACAGTGTAAATCTAACCCTTGGGAAGATTTCGCGTCATCTCACAACAAGAACGACAAAGTTATCGGCACAATCAAGTCAATTACTGACTTTGGTATCTTCCTTGGTTTGGATGGCGGTATCGATGGATTAGTACATCTTTCTGATATTAGCTGGAATCTTACTGGAGAAGAGGCTATACGTAATTATAAGAAGGGTGAAGAACTGGAAACAGTGGTTCTTTCTGTTGACCCAGAACGTGAACGTATTTCGCTGGGTATTAAGCAGATGGAACAAAATCCATTCTCGAACTACGTTGCTGAACACACTAAGGGCAGTGTCGTAAAGGGCACCATTGTTGAAGTAGATGCCAAGGGTGCAACTGTTGATTTAGGTGAAGGTGTTGAAGGTTACATTCGCGCATCTGATCTTGCTCGTGACCGTGTTGAAGACGCACGTACTGTTTTAACTGCAGGAGAAGAACTTGAAGCGAAATTTGTAGGCGTAGATCGTAAAGGTCGCACCATATCACTTTCACTGAAAGCCAAAGAGTCAGATGAAGAAGCTGCAGTAGTTTCCGATTACGGTAGTAATGCTGATTCTATGAAGACCACATTAGGTGATATCTTCAAAGAACAGATGGAAAATAAGAAATAAGTAAATCCGGCGTAGTCTTTAACCGGACTACGCCGAACTTTACCTTTTAATAATAAAAGCGGGAATCAAAATAATGACAAAATCAGAATTGATTGAAATCCTGGCGCGTAAGCAAAACCAACTCCCTTATAAGGATGTTGAGCTAGCCGTTAAAACATTGATTGAACAAATGAGTCAATCTTTGGCAACAGGAAGTCGTATTGAGATACGTGGCTTTGGTAGCTTCTCACTACATTTTCGTCCACCTCGTATTGGTCGTAATCCTAAAACAGGTGAGTCTGTTTCTTTATCAGGTAAGTACGTTCCACATTTCAAGCCAGGTAAAGAACTTCGTGAACGTGTAAATGCAGCGGCATCTGAAAATGCCATTGTTGAAGTTTAAGCAGAAATTATAGAGATGTTTAATTCAGGCGTAAGCCTGAATATTTGGGTTTAAGATGACACGATTCATCAGCATTATCTTCATAGTCGTAATCCTATTATTGGTATTGCTGTTTACTTTGCTAAACGCAGAACCAGTATCATTAAATTATTATCTTGGTCAGGTTGAACAACCACTAGCACTGATTCTTGTTGTGACGTTTGTTGCGGGTGCATTAATTGGTTTGCTTACCAGTGTTGTAATGATTTTATCTGCACGTCATGACGTTTCAAAGTTACGTAAGCAAATAAAACAGACCGAGCAAGAAGTTATGAACTTACGTTCAATTCCTATCAAGGACAAACATTAGCATGTTGGAATTACTGGCATTGTTACTGCCGGTTGCTGCAGCATCAGGTTGGTTTATGGCAACACGTAGCATGAAGCAGCGTGTGAAATCGGGCCGAACCGATCTCTCTTCAGATTATTTTAAAGGGCTTAATTTTTTACTTAATGAGCAGCCTGATAAAGCGATTGAAGTGTTTATTCAAATGCTTGAGGTCGATAGTGAAACCGTTGAAACACATTTAGCTTTAGGTAATTTGTTTAGGCGTCGCGGTGAAGTCGATCGCGCCATTCGTATTCACCAAAACATTATCGCTCGTCCAACCTTAAATCGTGAACAGCGTTCCTTGGCGCTTTATGAGCTAGGGCAAGATTACATGAAAGCCGGTTTGTTAGACCGCGCTGAAAACTTATTTTTAGAATTAATCGAACTGGGCGAATATAAAGCCGAAGCCTTAGCGCAATTACTAGAAATATACGAACAAGAGAAAGAATGGGATAAAGCGATCGACATCGCACGTCAGTATGAGTTTTCGACTGGTGTAAGAACGATTTCTGTTGTGGCTCATTACTATTGTGAATGCGCAGAGAAGGCTATTCAGAAACATGATAACCGTCTTGCACAACAGATGATTAAAAAAGCACTCACAAATGATAAACAGTGTGTGCGCGCTAGTTTGTTACAAGGTCAAGTCGATGCTGCTGCGAATGATTGTAAATCAGCAATTACTGCCTACCGTAAAATTGAAAAACAAGATTCAGATTACTTGCCAGAAATTATCGAACCATTAGAGCGTTGTTATCGGTCAACGAATAATCTTGTTGAATATAAAAAGTATCTCGCTGAATTATTACAACGTTATGGTGGCGTAACTATTATGTTAGCTATGGCAGCCTTATTAAAAGAAGAACAAGATGATCGTGCTGCAGTAATGTTTATTATTGGCGAGTTACGAAAACGTCCATCTGTCAGAGGATTGGAAAGATTGGTTGAATATCACTTACATAGTACGGAAGGTTCTGCTCGTGAGAACATGACTATTTTAAGTGATTTAATTAAGAAATTACGCACTATTAAATCTTTATATAAATGTCAGTCATGCGGGTTTGAAGGAAAGACACTGCATTGGCATTGTCCTAGTTGTAAGCGCTGGAATACTGTTAAACCTATACACGACATTGTTGAGGCATAGTAACGAAATGAGTAATAACTCCCACATCATTGTTGCATTAGATTATGCAGACGAAAAATCAGCACTAGCACTAGTGAATCAATTAGAACCAGATAGCTGTCGATTAAAAGTGGGTAAAGAAATGTTTACACGCTTAGGACCTCAGTTTGTTGAAAAATTAACAAGTAAAGACTTTGATGTTTTTTTAGATTTAAAATTCCATGACATCCCAAATACAGTTGCTGGTGCTTGTGCTGCCGCATGTGATCTAGGTGTGTGGATGGTAAACGTACATGCTAGTGGTGGGCGTAGAATGATGGAAGCCGCGCGAGAAGAAATAGAAAAATCATCGCATAAACCATCATTGATAGCTGTAACCATCTTAACAAGTTTAGATACAGACGATATTCACGAAATAGGTTACCAAGGAAGTCCCGCTGAAAATGTATATAACTTAGCAAGCTTAACAAACCAATCTGGTTTAGATGGTGTTGTTTGTTCCCCAAAAGAAGTTGAACACCTTCGTTCATCATTACCGAATGATTTTCTGCTTGTAACGCCGGGCATTCGCCCAGCAGGATCTATGGCAGATGATCAGCGTCGTACTATGACTCCTGCAGAAGCAATTAAAGCAGGTTCCAGTTACTTAGTGATGGGACGGCCAATTACACAAGCGGATGATCCGATGGAAGTATTAGTTTCTACTGAAGCAGGAATTGCTGAGATATGATACTAGGTCAACAGTCCCACAAATTTTAAAGTGAACAATTCGCATAGCATCGTCATCACATTACCTACAATAAAATAAGCAATTGCTCCCACGATTTCATCTTGACCAAATAACCTGAACTCATTATTGTTACAGCCATCGACAAGGAGTCGATAAAATTATTTTCACAACATGGAGGTTTAATATGAAGTTAATTAATCTAATTGGTGCAGCCGCACTACTAGCAGCAACATCCGTTTTCGCAGCTCAACCTGTCGATATCAATACGGCAGATGCGCAAATGTTGTCATCATCAATTACTGGTATTGGTCCATCAAAAGCACAGGCAATTGTTGCTTACCGTAGCAAGAATGGCCCATTTCAGTCTGTTGCCGATCTTGCCAAAGTAAAAGGTATTGGCAGTAAGACTGTGATCAAAAATCAGAAAAATCTGAGCATTGGTTCTACGGCAAAACCGTAAAATCCACCTAATACTGATTAACAACATGGATGTTGTTATTGTCGGTATATCCGCTGAGTAAATTTACATGGATGTATAGAAACTACTCAGCAACTGGATGGGCGCTTCGGCGCCCATTCTTCTATGTTTTTAGCCCAGTCGGGCTAGTAGGAAATATAAGCATTACAGTTTCATAATTTTCAGGTCCGGTAGAAACAACTATTGATAATTACTAAGAATAATCATCGATATCTTGTATAATTAGCCAAATATTATAAAAAATTGCATGGTAAATAATGATTATTTTTGTAACAGGTGGTGCGGGTTTTATTGGTTCAGCTGTAATTAGATTATTAATTACAGAGACTGAACATACTGTCGTTAATATTGATAAATTAACTTATGCGGGGAATCTAGATTCTTTGACAGAAGTTGATAGCAATGAACGTTATCATTTTGAGCAGGTAGATATTTGCGATCAAGTTAATATAGAAAAATTATTTAATGATTACAAACCAGATGTAATCATGCACCTGGCTGCAGAATCACATGTTGATCGTTCAATTACCGGCGCGGCTGATTTCATTAATACAAATATCAATGGCACCTTTGTTTTGCTTGAGGTGGCTAGAAAGTATTGGTCGGGTTTAGATGAAGCGAATAAACGCAGCTTCCGCTTTCATCATATATCAACTGACGAAGTATATGGCAGTCTTGATGGTGGTGGATTATTCACAGAAGACACAGCTTATGATCCAAGCTCCCCTTATTCAGCAAGTAAAGCAGCGTCAGATCATTTAGTTCGTGCGTGGAATCGTACGTATGATATGCCGGTTTTATTGACCAACTGTTCAAATAATTATGGTCCTTATCAATTCCCTGAAAAGTTAATTCCTTTAATTATATTAAATGCACTACAAGGTAAGCCTCTGCCTATCTATGGTGAAGGTAATCAGATCCGTGACTGGCTTTATGTGGATGATCATGCGCGTGCTTTATATAAAGTTATTTCAGAAGGTGTCATTGGTGAGACGTATAATATTGGTGGTAATAATGAAAAAACCAATATGGAGGTTGTTACAACCATTTGTAAAATATTAGATGAATTAGTTCCTGAACATCCAAAAGGCATAAAACAATACAGCGATTTAATAACACATGTAGCTGATCGACCAGGGCATGATCTGCGTTATGCCATTGATGCCACTAAAATAGATAACGAACTTGCTTGGTCACCAGACGAAACATTTGAGACAGGCTTGAAGAAAACGATTGATTGGTATCTGAGTAATTCAACTTGGTGCCAGCGTGTACAGGATGGGAGTTATCAAGGTGAAAGACTCGGTTTAGTGGAAGGGAGTAATTCATGAGTCGTAAAGGTATTGTATTAGCCGGTGGTTCGGGGTCACGGCTTTACCCGTTAACAAGCTCAATCAGCAAACAGTTATTACCTGTTTATGATAAACCCATGGTGTATTACCCAATTGCAACACTGATGTTAGCGGGCATTAGAGATATACTTTTGATATGCATGGGCAGTCAGCTTGAGTTGTTTAAAAACTTATTAGGAGATGGTTCTAATTGGGGGATCGAGATAACTTATGCTGTTCAAGATGAACCGAATGGGATTGCTGAAGCATTTATTATCGGTGCCGATTTTATTGGTGATTCTGAAGTCGCTTTAAACTTAGGTGACAATATATTTTATGGGCATGGTTTAGAAGAAGAGCTTCAATCAGCATCTAATAACAGTGATGCAACTGTATTTACTTACCATGTGCGTGATCCAGAACGCTATGGCGTGGTTGGCTTTGATAGCAATGGTAAACCGTCGTCGATTGTTGAAAAGCCATCAACGCCAGAGTCAAACTATGCAGTAACAGGCTTATATATGTACAGTAACGATGTTGTTGATATCGCAAAATCAATTAAACCCTCTGCGCGTGGTGAGTTGGAAATTACTGATATTAACCAACAATACCTAGAAGAAGGGCGTTTAAGTGTTGTAAAACTAGGTCGTGGCTCGGCATGGTTAGACACAGGGACGCTCGAAAGTTTAAACCAGGCAGCTAATTTTATTCAAACAGTTGAACAGCGACAAGGGCTTAAAATATGTTGCCCTGAAGAAATTGCTTGGCGAATGAACTTTATCACTGGCGAAAAAATGTTAGCGTTATCGAATTCCATGGGGAAATCTGATTACGGGAAATACTTAAAAGAAATATTGGAATCAGAATTACAATGAAAGTTATAAAAACTGAAATTGAAGATGTACTTATTATTGAGCCAAGAGTGTTTTCTGATTCGCGTGGGTTTTTCTTTGAGTCATATAATAAAGCGCGTTACCAATCAGACGTTATCAATAAAGAATTTGTTCAAGATAATATTTCTGTTTCAAAGAAGAATGTATTGCGTGGTTTGCATTATCAATTAGAACAACCTCAAGGAAAGTTAGTAAGTGTTCTAGAAGGTGAAGTGTTTGATGTTGCCGCTGATATTCGTAAAGGTTCACCAACCTTTGGGCAATGGGTGGGAGTTATTCTAAGTGCTGAAAACCGTCGCCAACTTTATGTCCCTGAAGGTTTTGCCCATGGTTTTTGTGTGATGAGTAACACGGCTATTTTTAGTTACAAGTGCACAGCCGGCTATCGACCTGATGATGAGCATACTTTGCTGTATTCAGATCCGAGTATCGGTGTGAACTGGCCTTGTGAAACACCAAGCCTCTCTGACAAAGATCAAGAAGGTCTATCTTTGGTCGACCTTGAGTTTTATTTACCAACCTACAAAGGTTGATCTTTTAGCATGAAGATATTACTTATAGGTGGAACCGGTCAGGTTGGTAGCGAAATACGTTTAGTCGCAGAAAATAATAATATTGAATGTGTTTCGCCTACTTCATCAGAGTTAGATATCACTAATCAATCATCAGTTAATTCAATTATCGAAAATAATTTGCCACTTGATTATATTGTTAATGCATCAGCCTACACGGCGGTTGATAAAGCGGAAGATGAAGAAGAGCTAGCAACTAAAATTAACCGTGATGGATCACAATACCTAGCACAAGCATGCGTTGAACAGAAAATTCCTCTTTTACACATTTCGACAGATTATGTTTTTGATGGTTGCGCTGATACACCCTATAAAGAAAATTCGCCAACTAATCCATTAGGTGTATATGGGAAAAGTAAGTTAGAAGGTGAGCAAGCAATTCGTGACTGTCTGCCAGAACATATAATTTTACGAACAGCTTGGGTGTATGGTTCGCACGGCAATAATTTTGTTAAAACAATGCTCAAATTAGGTCGCCAACGCTCTGAACTTAATGTCGTCAGTGATCAATATGGCTGCCCAACGGCAGCAGCTGATATTGCTGAGGCCGTGGTTAGTATTGTTATTCAAATGCAAACTAATCCAAATAATCGCTGGGGTACTTACCATTTTTGTAGTCGAGACAGTACGCATTGGGCAGATTTTGCAAAATCTATATTCTCGCTATCTAAAACGGTCGATCCTGAGTATCCGAATGTTACTGTGAATCCTATACCGAGCAGTGAATACCCTACTAAAGCGGCACGCCCTAACTACTCGGTTCTAGATTGTTCAAAAATCGAGCAGCTTTACACTATAACGCCGCCAAACTGGCTTATATCTCTTAAGAGAGATATCCCTAACATACTGAAAAATATATAAATAAATTAGCTTAATAAACGTTTATTTTCCCTTCTTTTATTGCCTTTTATCCCTAAATTTGTTCTAATTTCATTACTGTTCATAGATTGAACGCTATAACCACAACAGTGGTAGCATAATCAGAGAAAACTATAAATGACTGATTATAAAGGGAAATCAGACAAGGCTTGGTACCTGATTTACGCCAAACCGAATCAAGAAGTCACTGCACAGCAACAGCTTGAGCAGCAGGGCTACGTGACCTATCTTCCCATGATTATGAATGCCAAGCGTCGAAATGGCCGTCGCCGCTATGTTGAAGAACCTTTTTTCCCGCGATACCTCTTTATTCACCTCGACCAGACTAATGATAACTGGTCACCAATACGCTCAACGGTTGGCGTATCTACCATTGTTCGTTTTGGTATGAAGCCTGTTTCAGTGAGTGACGAGGTGATTGAATTCATCAAACAACGTGAAAACCCAGAAGGCTTACACGAAGTTCAGGATGAATTGACTCAGGGTGACAATATACGTGTATTGGATGGTCCTATGATGGGACTTGAAGGTGTGTTCGTTGCAAAAACCAGCGAACAACGTGTGATGTTGTTATTAGAGTTAATGGGTAAAACCACCCGAGTACAAATTGATGTTGATGCTATTGAGGTGGTTGCTTAATGGACGTCAAAGAAACCAAACAAGAACAAATGACATTGGAAGTGCTCGATGCCGTTGGGCGTAAAAGTGACATCAGTCAACGCCATCTTGCGCAAGAGTTAGGCGTAGCATTAGGCATGGCAAATTCCTATTTAAAGCGTTGTGTGCGTAAAGGGCTGATTAAGATCAGTGATGCACCTGCGAACCGTTATTTGTATTACCTAACACCAAAAGGTTTCTCAGAAAAAAGCCGCCTTACAGCGCGCTACCTTAAAAATTCATTTTCTTTTTATCGTGAAGCAGGGGATTCCTGTTTACGCGCCTATGAACAATGTAAAGAAAGAGAATGGCAAAAAATAATTTTATGTGGCATTTCAGACTTGGCTGAAATTGCCATATTGCGTTCTTATGATACAGATATCAGCATCGTTGGAATTTATGAACCACATACAGAACATCAGCGTTTTATTAATAATGACGTATTTCATGATTTGGATAATTTGCCAGCCCATGATGGTTTTTTAATTACCGATTTAAATGCCGCCAAAGTGAGTTATGAATATATAGCAAGCAAAGTTGGCGCAGAGAAAATAATTGTTCCAGACGTTTTGCGTTTGGATTTACAAGAGATACAGTAAAAAATAATTTAATTGTTTTTTACTGTTAGTTATGGCTTATGCGGAGCACAACGGTGCACTGCAGGGCGGTAGCGTGCCTAAATGCTTAAATTTTATAATAGCTGCTTATATTAAAACATATCAATGATATCTAAAGATGAAAACCTCCTAACTCGTGGTCTTTATGCGACAGATGCTAGTATCTATCAGATACAACCACTAGCGGTTGCGACACCAAGAGATAGAGAAGAAGTCATTCAACTGGTTAAAGAGTGCGCTGAACGGAAATTGCCTTTATTAGCACGTGGCGCAGGTACAAGCTTGACAGGACAATCTATTAATAAGGCGGTTGTTTTAGACCTGTCTAAACATATGAACCAAGTTATTGAGCTGAACCTGGAAGAGTCTTGGGTAAGAGTAGAGCCTGGAGTCGTATGTGGAGAACTGAATGATAAAATCAAACATCATGGTATTCATTTTGCCCCAGATCCTGCAACACTAAATCGCGCTAATATAGGCGGAATGATAGCAAACAACTCTGCGGGGATGCGTTCTGTTCGTTACGGTATGACTATTGATCATGTTCTTGAATTAGAGCTTGTTTTAGCAGGTGGTGAAGTACTCAGTCTTTCGCCATTAGATGAATTAGGGCTTGACGAGAAATGTTGTCAGAATGATCTTGAAGGCAAAATTTATCGTGGTGTGCGTAAACAGATAGAAGAAAACTTGGATGAAATTCAAGAACGCTACCCAAAAGTGATTCGGCGTTCCGGTGGATATGCACTAGATGCATTATCTAATCTTAAAACATGGAATTTGGCGAAATTGATTTGTGGTAGTGAAGGGACACTTGGTGTCATTCTCGAAGCTAAATTGCATCTCACTCCACTTCCAGTATATAGCGCACTCTGCTTAGCTCACTTTGATACATTGGATGCAAGTTTACGGGCAGCAGAACCCATTGTTAAGAATGGAGCTACTGCAGCAGAATTAATTGATGGTATTGTAATAAAGCAGGCACGCGAGCATCCGCTTACACAAGAAATTTGTAGCCGCATAGTTGGCGATCCTGCCGCAATATTGATTATCGAAGTTCAAGGCAATGATCCTGATGATGTATATAGACAAATAAAAAATATTGAAGAAAATATAACAGATCTGGTTTATGCAAGTTCGATTATTCAGGATGACAAAGAAATAAGTGACATTTGGCAAATGCGTTCTAGTGCGCTTGGTTTAATGACAACGTTACAGGGAAATAAAAAACCTATTCCATATATTGAAGATGCTGCTGTGCCACCAGAGGTTCTGGCTGATTATGTAGAAGAGGTTCTTCAAGTATGCGCACATTATGAGCAATCTGTTTCTCTATTTGGACATGCTAGTGTAGGGCTTATACATATCCGTCCTTTACATGATTTTCATAACAAAAATGATATTGAAGTCATGAAAAAAATTCAAGCAGATGTCTTTCCAATAGTGCAGAAGTATGGCGGTTCATGGAGTGGAGAACATGGTGATGGGATTGTTAGGGGAACCTATAATAAAAGATTTTTTGGTAATCAGCTTTATAAATCATTCAGGACAATAAAAGGTTTGTTTGATCCTGAATCTCGCATGAACCCTGGGAAAATTATAGATACCCCTTTAGTAGATAATCAGCTTCGTTTTGGACCTAATTATCATCCACAGCAGCCACAGGCTCAATTTCATTACAGAGAGCAAGGAAGCCTGTTAGCAGCTATTGAACAGTGTACGGGTGTTGGGGCATGTAGAAAAACACTTTCTGGCGTAATGTGTCCTTCTTATATGGCAACTAAGGATGAAATTCACAGTACACGCGGTCGTGCTAACGCACTGCGTTTAGCAATATCTGGTCAACTTGGCGAAGACAATTTATCAGGTTCCGAAGTTAAGGAAGTAATGGAACTTTGTCTTGCATGTAAAGGGTGCAAGGTAGAATGTCCAAATAGTGTAGATATGGCACGATTAAAATCTGAAGTGCTTTTTAAAAATAATAATAAGTATGGTATAAGTTTTCGTTCGCATTTATTTTCTGCTCTACCTTTGTTAGGAAGGTTGGTAACAGGTCCGCAAGCATTCGTTGTTAATATGTTTTTAGCAAGCCGTCCTGTTCGTAGTCTAATGAGTGCGACATTGGGGGTCACATCAGAAAGAGTGTTGCCTTCATTCGCTAGCCAACGTTTGAGTAATTGGTTTTCAAAACGCAAAAAAATACAAAAGAACAAACAGGTTGTACTTTTTAATGATATATATACAGAGTATTTCCAGCCACAGATAGGTCGTGCTGCGATTGAATGTTTAGAGGCGGCTGGTTTTGGAGTAGTGTTGGCAACATTGGGCGATAGTCAAAGGATTTCTATTTCACATGGTTTGCTGAGTGAAGCGAAGAATAAGGGAACACAGCTTTTCCGGAAACTTGACAAATTACTTGATTCAAAAGCGCCCATTATTATGTGCGAACCGAGTTGTGCCTCTGCTCTTTTGGATGATCTTCCAGATTTGCTTGATGATAAATTATTAATAAAAAAAATAACCAAGCGAATTATAATGATTGATCGCTTTCTTGAGCAAGAATTAGGTTCGGGAAGGAGTAAAATCAGTTGGAAACCATCAAATAACAATGTATCTCCTGAGTTTCTCGTTCACACTCATTGTCATCAGAAGATTATAGATGGGGGAGGCTGGACACATAAACTGCTTCAACGCATTCCTGGCGCTACAAGTGTTGATACTGAAGCTGGTTGTTGTGGCATGGCTGGTACATTTGGTTATGAAAAAGAACACTCAAAAATATCTATTAAAATCGCACAAAAACGATTATTGCCAAAATTGAGAAAAGCCAATAAGCAAGCGTTGGTAGTTAGTAATGGTTTTTCTTGTCGTCATCAGATTGCTGATCTTACAACAAAAAGACCCTTGCACATAACAGAAGCAATACAGATGTTTATCTAAATGTGACCTTTAAATAGAATTTTAAATAAATTTATCTAATGAAAACGCATACTAAGCTTTGGCGTATATTAAATCCTCAACAGAGGAAAAGAGCATTAATCATATTCTTTTTAACATTTATTGGTATGTTGATGGAGGTGCTTGGTGTCGGTCTGGTTATACCTGCATTGGCAATTATTAGTGAAAATGATTTTGTTTCAAAACACCAAGAACTAACCCCGTTATTTAATTTGTTAGGCAATCCAACTCGTGAGAATTTAATTATTTCAGGTATGGTTTTACTTGCGGTTGTGTATTTTATTAAAGCATTGTTTTTGAGTTTTTTAGCTTGGAAGCAAGCAGGGTTTTCATTCGGAATTCAGGCTGAATTATCACAACAGTTATTTGCTGGATATATGAGAAAACCATATTCATTTCATCTAGAACGTAATTCTTCAAAGTTAATACATAACATAATTATAGAAATTACAAATATAACGAATGCTTTACAGCAAGGGCTATTAGTTATAACAGAGATTCTTGTATTATTCGGTCTTTTGATGCTTTTAGTCACTGTTGAACCTGTGGGGACTCTGTTGATAATAACTAGTCTTAGTTTGACAGGCTTTTTGATTTATATGATCACACGGAATCGAATATTGAGGTGGGGTGAGGCGCGTCAGATTCATGAAAG
>JALTKP010000044.1 GCA_027078075.1 Gammaproteobacteria bacterium
AAGACATTGAGCAAGAAGAAGCGCGTGCCGGAATGAAAGCTATCTTAGATGGCTACATTGATCCGGTACAGTCAGCGATTTACTTAATTGGCCTGCGTATGAAACGTGAAACGCCAGAAGAAAACCGTGGCATTCTCGAAGGCATTATTGATTGCATGGATCGTATTACAGCCGACGTTGATGAATTGGTTGATATCGGCGATCCGTATGATGGTTATAACCGTACTTTACCTGCATCACCATTTTTACCTGCCGTTATGGCAGCCTGTGGCGTACCAGCCGTATCGCACGGCATGGAAACAGTCAGTCCAAAGTTTGGTGTAACGCATCGTCAAATTATGCGTGCGGCCGGAAAAAATGATTCACTCACACCACAGCAAGCCGCAGAACAAATTGAAAATAGCGATATTGGTTGGGCTTATGTTGATCAAAGCCAGTTCTGTAAAAAATTAAATGACTTAACTGATTTTCGTACACTGGTAATTAAACGCCCACCGATCACCACGGTAGAAACGGAAACAATGCCAATTAAAGCGCGTGGTAAAACGCATCACGTCTGTGGTTATGTGCATAAACCTTATCCACCGGTGTATGCCATGTTAGCGGCGTTGTCAGGTTTCGATAGTGCGTTATTAGTCCGTGGCATAGAAGGGGGGGTTATTCCTTCACTGCGTCAAACCGGTAAACTATTTAGTTTTGAAGGTGAAGTCGTTAAACGTGAAGCCGACCCTACACCACAAGACTTAGGTTTTAATTATGACTTGCGTGCCGTACCTGTGCCTGATTCATGCAAACAAGAAACGGGCGGCATTGATGAAGTAACCGGTGACTATAACCGAGATGCTTTTGCAAAAGCAGCAGTAGAAGCAGGGCTTGCGGCACTGGCTGGCGAAAAAACGATGACGTATGATTCACTGGTTTATGGTGGCGCAAACATCCTTTGGCATCTTGGTAAATACGAAGCACTAACTGATGCAGCAGATGCAATACGTGCCGTACTTGATTCAGGTGAAGCGTTAAAACGCTTTAATGCATCAGTGTAGTTAGTCGTACTATCAGTGACGTAGCTGATGGCTAGACAAGCGACTTCGTCTACTTGTAAATCGCCATCAGCTACGTCACTGACAGCACTCCTTGGTTTTTGTTATATGAGGTGGTTATGTTATTAGAAATACCTAACATTTTATCGGCGCAAGAGTTAAAGCATGTTAGAACCGCTTTAGATAATGCCCCGTTTATTGATGGCAAACTATCAGCGGGTTCGGCGGCACAACGCGTCAAAAACAACGAAGAAGTTGATGTGCATTCTCAAGATGTACAACAACTGAATAATTTAGTGATGTCGCGCTTAGTCGAAAATCCAATCTATCGTGCTGCGGCATTGCCAATGAAAGTTGCCGCGCCTTATTACGCGCGTTACAACACCGGCATGTCTTACGGTGATCATGTTGATGATCCCATCATGCATGCAGATACACCATACCGTTCTGATATTTCCATTACTGTGTTTCTAAGTGACAAAACAGACTACGAGGGTGGCGAGTTAGTCATTAACACACAGTACGGTGAACACACCGTTAAACTGTCAGCAGGGGATGCAGTCATGTACCCATCTTCTAGCGTCCACCATGTTAATGAAGTAACTAGTGGTTCACGCTTAGTGGCGGTGACATGGCTACAGAGCCTCGTCAGAGAGCCTGCCAAACGAGAACTGCTTTACGACATGTATCAGGTAAAAGAACAGTTGCTACAATCAGCACCAGATGACGAAAACACAAAACGACTTGATAGAAGCTATGTGAACTTAATTCGCATGTGGGGAGACGTTTAAAATTATTTGTTTGAAGCAGAACCTGTCATTCGCATAAACATACCCATTTTATGCATCAACGCAAAAGACTGAATCGAACCCAGGTTACATGATTCGGTTTTTTCTTTAGCAACCGACAAATCAAATTGCTGCATGATGAGCATTACTTTTGGCTTTGGAAAATAATTCTGAAATAAAGAAACAGCACTTGGTTTTGAGATATTAGCGAGTTCGTGGCCACAATTTTTGGCGCGTTGATGCGTTTTACCCATTTCAAAGGCAAGTGATTTGCCGGCAGCAAAAAAAGACGGCTCTTGAGCGTAAGCCTCTGTGTAAAACAGGCTTAAGAAAATGACGGCTGAAAACTTAATTCTGTCTCGTTGCATAGCAAATTTAACAGTGGCCAATAGCGTTAAAAGCCATTGAACCACGATTAAACCACATCAACAATACGTGAAATAAAAAATCCCTTATAAAAGCATCCGACTAAAATAGTCGTCTATTGCATTTCTTCCGACTTTTTATACCATTCTTGGGCTTTTGCAGCGTCTTGAGCGACACCTTGACCTTGTTCGTACATCATCCCTAATGTCATTGCAGCACCTGCCATACCCTGATTGGCGGCTTTTTCAAACCACTTAGCGGCTTCGGCTTCGTCTTTGTCGACACATTCGCCCATCATGTACATGAAACCAAGTCCATGCTGCGCAAACGCGTAACCTTGCTCGGCAGAAGCACGCATCCACTTTAAAGCGGTAGCAGCGTCTTTAACCAACCCTAAGCCATTTTGGTACATGATTGCCATGCGGTGCTGCGCTTCGGCATGTCCTTGTTCAGCAAAAGAGGCTAAAAACTGTTTAGCACGATTAAATTCTTTCGCTTCAAAAGCGGCCATACCGCTACTTAATTCCATATCAAGACCGTCTGAGTCAGACATAATGTTCTCCCAAAGTATTCATCAAAATTGGGTTGCTATTTTGACAGAGCAACGCGCTAACAGCCAGTAAAAACGCAGTATTTCCACGTGGTTAGCAGGTCTATAGCGATGTGTAGAGATGTGGAATTTTTAATTTTTGCGTATAATCCGGAATCGATTTGAAACAATGAACGACACCGGAGTAATGAATGATCTTAACTGCTTATATTAATGACACTGCCTATGATTTTGATGTGCCGCAAGAAATGCTTGATGAAGGGGAGTCTTTCTTCAGCAAAATAGATGCAGATATGGATGGCGGTTATCAAATGAGCCGCGAGTTTGTTGATAACCCTGGACGTAAAGAACGTTGTCAGATTGTCGCAGATCGCATTCTCGATGCTTTAAGCAGTGACAATAAAACACTCGCGTTATTACTCTGCGCCTACCTTATCGACCGCATGCCCGGTGTAACAGTTGCTCATATTGATACAGATGGTGATATCCTCAATACACGCTTTGGCAATGCCGCTGAACACGAACCGAAACCATTGATTACGGATGAAGAAGCACGCACTAAAGCTAATGAAAGTCTGAGTGAAATTTATAAAGTAGGGCGTGTCTACAAATTTTCAGTACGAGATTTAATTAGCGGTGCATGGGAAGAATCGCCTACCGTTAAAACGGAAGACGAAGCAAAAAAATTACGCGCAGCAGCATTCGATAAACTTTACCGCGAATCGAAAGGACGCGTTATTTCGCTTAACAACGATTAAGACCAACGTACATTGAGAGTCTGATATGGCAATACGCATGAAAACAAAATGGCATCGTTCTAAGCGAAGTCAACGCAACATGGAAGGTTCACGTAAAGAACGTTCCATGACCGATCTTGCCGGCATTATCGCTTTCAACATTTGGAAGCTAACGCGCGAAATGTACACCAGTATGGAAAAAGAAGGTTTCCATTTCGGTGAAGACGAACAAGTCATTAACATGTTTATTGAAATCATTGCCTTTATGATTCAGGTAGGTGACCGTACAGTTTATGGAAAACTAACAGAAGAAGAACGTGCAGAATTTGTTTCTGCAATGGCACTTGATCTCACCGACATGATCGAAACTAACAAACGTGAATTACTGGGTGAAGGTGAATACCGTGCTGGTATCGTACAAAAACTCAATGCACGTTTTGCTGACTACTCAGAATGCCCTTACGATACAGATGGTCCTAGCTATGAATTCCGCAGACTGCTTGGGCACAGCATTTCTCAAGTGATGGCAGAAACAGACAACAAATGGGTACTAGAACAAATCATGGATATCGAAGTACCCAAGGCATTAAAAAATCTGCAACGTATGCTAAAAGACGTGCTTGGACTTAAAAAACGTAAGAAGGATGCCGAGGCAGATTAACAGTATTCTTTGTTATTCATTTTGGTTTTTAATCAAACCATTTTAGTTAAAAGAACAACAAATAACGCGACCAACGCAATAGGGATGATGACACTCATCCAGTCTTTATTTTTCGCCTCATTGCTTTCTTTCATTGCATGACGCAATCGAGGAAAGATCAAAACCATCATGACAATAATGCCGACGGCAGAACCAATTTTTAACCAATCCATTTGAATCTCCAAATCATAAAATAAACCCCGGCAAGCCGGGGTTCATTTATTAATAATAACAATGAAAACCTAGTCGCTTGTCGCACCAAGAATATTAAGCAAACTAACAAAGATGTTGTAGATGCTTAAGTATAGAGAAGCAGTCGCCATCAAGTAGTTAGTTTCACCACCGTTAATAATTCTGCTTGTGTCGTATAAAATAAAACCACTCATGATCATAATCACAACCGCAGAGATAGCTAAAGACAAAGCAGGAATAGCAAAGAAGATATTCGCAAGCGCGGCACCCAGTACAACAAACATACCGACCATTAAGAATCCGCCTAAGAAACTAAAATCTTTACGTGTGGTTAACGCGTAACCAGACAAGGCAAGAAAGATAATGCCCGTGCCACCCAGTGCAGTACCAACTAGCTGAGCACCATTTGCAAGCGCAAGGTAGTAGTTCAACATTGGACCAAGCCCCAGGCCGAGCAAACCGGTGAAGCCAAAGATAACAAAAATGCCCGCACCTGAATTTGCTGTACGAGGTAAAACAAACCAAATAAGAGCAATAGCACCTAAGCTACTAATCATGCTGGCTGTTTGACTTAAATTGATTGAAACAGAAACGGCTGCCATTAAAGCACTGAAAATCAGTGTCATCGAAAGCAGGGTGTATGTATTACGAATAACCTTATTGGTTGCGAGAACTGACTCGCGACGACGGGTTACTGCAGGTTCATTTGTAAACATGGTATATCCTCATATCTTAATAGATAGTTTATTTGTACTAATCATATGACCACAAACGGTCAGAATTTATCCCAGCATAACGCCGAAACTAAAAAAAACAAGCATTGTGTGCTTATTGTTTCACTAACTCATAACTAGTTTATAAATATGGGCAAAATCATTCAAAACAAGACTATACATAACGGCTTTGTCGTGTAAAATAGCCGCCACTTTGGAGAGGTGACTGAGCTGGCCGAAAGTACCGGTCTTGAAAACCGGCGAAGGTTTATCCCTTCCGTGGGTTCGAATCCCACCCTCTCCGCCAAACAAAGAAAGCCGCCCATTTGAGCGGTTTTTTTTTGCTTTAATAAGGGTGGGAGTCGAATCCACGGTTAAAAGGCTGGTTCGACAAACGACTGGAAGTCGTTTGGGCGCCGCAAGTGCGGCGTCAATCCCACCCTCTCCGCCAAACAAAGAAAGCCGCCCATTTGGGCGGTTTTTTTTGCTTTAACAACTACCCTAGCATTGCAATCCCCAAACAATATTGCAAAATACAAAGGCTTACTGTTTTATTCCTTAATGCCAGCAAGCGTCTCCAAGTCTTAATCAGCTAATACCAGAGCTAACTTATCCATTAAAAAACATATGCTTAACCCAATATCCCACTAAAATAATAATGGATTACGTAAATTCCTACTCACATGTAAGAAATTACTTACAATTGCCTACAAAGTTCATCTAAACTAGCCTATATAATTAAGCAGTAACAAGAAAAAAGCTGGAAACAGCAATTAGGGAGAAGGTTTAATGTCGATTAGAGTATTGCTCGTCGATGATCATGAGCTAGTACGTACGGGAATACACCGATTATTGGAAGATTTCGATGATATCGATGTAATCGCGGAAGCCGATAGTGGTGAACTTGCTATTAAGCTGGTGCGTGAATTGAACCCGCAAGTTGTATTAATGGACGTCAATATGCCCGGCATTGGTGGTCTTGAAGCAACACGTAAGTTAGTTCAAATCGCTCCTGAAACGAAAGTGATTGTTGTCACTATTCACCTTGATGAACCATTTCCAACCCGTTTACTGGAAGCCGGTGCCTCCGGCTACCTCACCAAAGGCTGTGCCGTAGCTGAAATTGTCGATGCTATTCGTCAGGTCAGTAAGGGTAAACGCTTTATCGGCAGTGACGTTGCGCAGCAATTGGCCCTAACGATGCTACCCGGTAGCGATAAGTCTCCATTTGATTCATTATCCCAGCGTGAACTGCAAGTTATGCTCATGGTCACACAAGGACAGAAGATACAGGAAATAGCTGACAAGCTTTGTTTGTCACCTAAAACAGTCAGTACATATCGTTACCGTTTGTTTGAAAAGCTAGACGTAAAAAGTGATGTTGAATTAACACACTTAGCGATGCGTCATGGCATGATTGATGAAAATAACACATCAGCTAGTTAAAAAAATAAAATGGTATAACAGGGAATAGCCAGAGAGGCTTGTATGAATGCACCACGGATCCGCGCGCCAGAACTACCTGATGGATTAGAATGGTTTAACACTAAAAATGGACCGATTAAGTTAGCCGACTTGCGCGGTAAAATAGTATTGCTCGATTTTTGGAGCTACGGCTGTATTAATTGCCAACATGTTTTACCTGACCTTGCTGAATTAGAACGTCGTTACCCTGATAATTTGGTTGTCATCGGCATTCACTCCCCTAAATTCCCGAATGAACGTATTGGCGATAATGTACAAAAAGCCATCAACCGGCTTTATATTCGTCACCCTGTCGCACACGATCCCTCGTTCACTATTTGGAAACAATATGCGATCAAAGCTTGGCCTTCTATTATCTACATAGATCCAGAAGGGTATATTGTGGGTGTATTGCGTGGCGAGGGAAAAGCAAAACAACTCGATAAAATGATTCAGCAATCAATTAGTGATGCTGGCGACATTTTAAAAACCGAACGCATAGAAACACGAACTAAACCAGAACCTAATTTGGAATTAAAATTTCCAGGCAAAGTTTATGCAGGAAAAGATCGCTTATTTATTAGTGACAGTGGTAACAACCGTGTTATCGAATGCATGCCGAATGGTCGGATTGCACATATTTTTGGTTCAGGTGCGCCAGGTTTAATTGATGGCCATGGCGCTGAAGCCGCTTTTGATAATCCACAAGGGCTGGTGCAGGCAGATAATTTCTTATTTGTAGCCGACACTGGCAACCATGTTATTCGCCGAATTGATTTGATTACCCGCGACATTAAGACGGTTGCCGGAATGAACAAACGTGGCAAAGTTAAAAACTTTGAAATTTATGATGATCCACTTCAAGTACCACTTAATT
>JALTKP010000045.1 GCA_027078075.1 Gammaproteobacteria bacterium
TTCATTATCCGCTGCTTACAATCAGCCGGCAGGCTAGAATGCCGTACATCAAAACGTAATTGTACTGCTGAGGAGGTTTTATTAACATGCTGTCCGCCAGCACCCTGAGCCCGAATAGCACTGAACACGAGCTCATAGTCAGGAATAGATATCGTATTAGATAAGCGGATCATTTTCTTCTCTGGTTTAATTTATACTATCTTTTGCTACTAAGACATCTGAACTATTACAGGATACACAAACTATGCAAATTGGCACCCCGCTTTCACCCTCCGCCACTAAAGTCATGCTGCTTGGCAGTGGTGAACTTGGTAAAGAGGTTATTATCGCCTTACAAAGACTCGGTGTCGAAGTTATTGCCGTTGATCGTTACACCAATGCCCCTGGGCATCAAATCGCGCACCGTTCTCATGTCATCGATATGACCGATGCTGCAGCATTACGTTCACTCGTCGAAATAGAAAAACCCACGCTAATCATTCCTGAGATTGAAGCTATCGCAACCGATGAGCTCGCTCGCATAGAACAAGATGGATTAGCGGAGGTTATTCCCACGGCCCGCGCCACCCAACTCACCATGAACCGTGAAGGTATACGCCGACTTGCTGCAGAAACCTTGGGTATTTCCACATCGAAATACGCTTTTGCTGACACTTTTGAAGAGCTTCAAAATGCCGTAGACAACATAGGCATGCCTTGTATTGTTAAACCTGTGATGTCCTCCTCTGGCAAAGGTCAGTCGACTATAAAATGTAACGAGGATATTCAAAATGCTTGGGATCACGCGATAAGTGGCGGACGCGTAAAACAAGCACGCATTATTATTGAAGAAATGATCGACTTTGATTATGAAATCACTTTACTCACTGTCCGATCAAAAAATACCAACGGTGAAATAGAAACCTCATTTTGTGAACCCATTGGCCACATTCAACAAAACGGCGATTATGTTGAAAGCTGGCAACCCCAGCGCATGATCGAAGCTGCCCTCGCAAGAGCGCAAGAAATTGCCACCGCCGTCACGAGTAATTTAGGTGGTCGTGGATTATTCGGCGTTGAATTATTTATTAAAGGTGAACAAGTCTGGTTCAGCGAAGTTAGTCCGCGTCCACATGACACTGGCATGGTGACCATGATCACACAAGATCAAAATGAATTTGAACTACATGCGCGTGCGGTACTTGGTTTACCGGTTTCAACAGAACTTCGAACAGCCGGTGCCAGTGCGGTTATCTATGGCAACATGAATGAAAAAGGCATTGCTTTTGATAATGTCGAAAAAGCACTCGCTCTAGCAAAAACAGATTTACGTTTATTCGGTAAACCTGAAGCTTTTGAAAGACGCCGTATGGGCGTTGCACTCGGTTATGCCGATGATACTGATACTGCTCGCCAACAAGCCAAGCAATGTGCAAGCATTATTACCCCAATCAAGAAATAATTTATCCAGAAGAGAGAAAGACTATGTTTGAAACAAACGAATACTTTGAAGGCAAGGTTAAATCCATTGCTTTTAAAACAGAAACACTACCTGCAACTGTTGGCGTGATGGCAGCAGGAGAGTATGTTTTTAACACTGCTGATAAAGAAAATATGACAGTAGTCAGTGGTGCTTTAACCATTCAGTTATCTGATGATGCACCCGAGGTTACTTATCAAGCAGGTGAGTCATTTGATGTTGCTGCGAATAGTTCGTTTAATGTGAAGGTGGCGGTTGATACGGCTTATTTGTGTGTTTATGGGTGAGTGATAAATGCCAAGCAAT
>JALTKP010000046.1 GCA_027078075.1 Gammaproteobacteria bacterium
TACGTCCTGTACATATGCACACCGGCATCCCTGCCTCCTTGTGTTATACCGTCCATCCCTGGACATAAAAAAAGCCCTCCGAAGAGGGCTTACTGTTAAAACCATTTATTATTATATTATCTATAAATGCATTCTTAGAAATTGAAGTTTGCCTGCGCACTCAGGATATCAACAGATGAGGCATAAGTGCCTTTAAGCGTCGCACCTGAAGATGATGAGCCAGTATTGCTGTTGATTGCAGTATCACTAATAAACAGGTGCGAATAACCAATATCAAATGACCAACTAGCAGATGGTGCGTAACCTACACCCAGACTTAACCACTTACGATCATTACCCGGTATTCTTGCAGACGTTGCTTCAGGTGAACGAATAGGTGTTTCATCATAAGCCAGACCGCCACGATAAACCAGTTTATCCGTATGCTGATAATTCACACCGACTGAATATCGGTTGGTATTTCTATACGCCAGATCCAGCGTTGGTTCCTGACCAGGAATGCCTCCCGCCTGCCTAATTGTAATAACGTCCAGACTACTCCAGCCAGTCCAGGTCCAATCAAACAGAGCTGTCCATTTAGCACTTACATCACTAACAAAACTTAAAGAAAGTGTTTCCGGCAACTCAGCTGTTGCATCCAGAGTGGTATTTTGTAAAACCTTGAATCCAGGCGGGATAGGCGCAGCGCCAAGAAAAGCTGACAATGCAGGATCCAGATTATAACTCGCATCACCTGACACTTCATGTTTTATCGCAGAGCGATAAGCAATACCTAAACGGCTTTTATCATCCAGATCAATTAAAACTCCAGTGTTCCAGCCAATCTCAATTGAATCGCCATCAAGTTTTACACTACTATCCTGATTTGCATCACCTGGTACGGGATTAAGCCCTGCGCCTACACAACCTGCCAGCGTTGGATCAAAATTTGCACACACTGCTAAAGAGTCAATATTATTTGTTAACTCTAACTGCACATACTGAATACTAACACCAAAACCAACAGACACTTTATCGGTCGCTTTCCAGGCAATAGAAGGATTAATATTCACACTCGTTATTTCACTGCGCAACGCATGATAACGACCTACCCAACCGTCATCATATTCTGTAGACAAACCAAAAGGCGTACCAACACCAACCCCCACATGGATACCATTAGACAACTCGGTCGCATAATAAAAATTAGGAACAAATGCAGGATCACCGGTAGACGAATCTGAACCCTGTAATGGTGAACCAGCAAATGTAGTTGAGCCTTCATTCGTAAAATCAGCATTTGGCGAAATGACATGTCCAGCAACCACAATTTGAGAGCCCGATAGCCTTGTCATGCCTGCTGGATTAAAATAAATTGTACTAGCATCTTCACCCAGTGCTGAGGCACCAGCATATGCAGAACCTTGCCCGCTGGCACTTTGCTCAATAAGCCCAAATGAACCCGCTTGGGTAATTGTTGAAACACCTGCGATACCGATAGCAAGTAATGTTTTCGAAAAAGAATTCTTCATATTATTATTCATTCGAACGTTCACCTTGTTATTTTTAATGATTCACAACGAAATAATACGCCAGCTGGTACAAATTGCAAAACAATAATGCGCTAAATATTGATTATTTTTAGCTTTTTTTAGTGAACGACCACCGGCTAAAAGCCGGTGGCTTCATATTACGGCTGAAAGCCGTTCATTTCGCCTAAAGGCGATTTACAGCACACTGAAATCATCATCGGGTTCTTCAGGCTTTTGGTTCTTTATGTA
>JALTKP010000047.1 GCA_027078075.1 Gammaproteobacteria bacterium
ATGATAGATACTGAAAATGTTTGTTTAGCCGGTATTGCAATGTACAGTTCTGGCATGTCGTATGGCGATGTTCTATCTCGCGCTGATAATGCATTACAAACAGCGAGAACCCAAGGTTTTAATACCTGCTCAGTCTACTCAGCACCCGAAAAAATGAAAGACGCTATGCCTGGAAGAAATGAGTGGCAAGATATTGTGCGTGATGCAGTGGCTTCAGAAAATATAGTATTACATGCTCAGGATGTGACTGATGTAAATGCGGTCGATAAAATTTTACACCGTGAAATATTACTACGGTTACCGGGGCCTGATAATGTGCTTTGGACTGCTGGGATGTTCCTTCCGGTTGCTGAACAAATTGGTTTAGCGCGTGAACTTGATCAAATTGTGATTCGTAAAGTTCTTACAAAAGTAGCAGAAAGCTCAGAGGACGACCATCTGGCAATCAATATTTCAGCAGTATCCATACACGAAGCTGATTTTGTTTCATGGTTTACAGCGATACTTAAACAAACTGGTGTTCCTACTAAAACAGTTGTATTTGAGGTGTCTGAATCAACCGTAGTGAGAGATTCAGAAAGTGTTCAACGTTTAGCGGAAATTGCTCGTTCACATGGATATGGTTTTGCAGTCGATCATTTTGGTCGAGGCATGACGGCATTTGGTTACCTGAAGTCGTTACGACCTGATTATGTAAAAATTGATGGCTTATATATGACTGATGTAGTGAAGAGTCAGGATGATCAGTTCTTTGTTAGTTCCTTGTGCAAAGTTGCGCATAGTTTAGATATAACCGTTATTGCTGAGGCAGTTGAGAATGTTCAGCAATTACAGATCTTACAGGAGCTTGGAGTTGATGGTGTCCAAGGTTTCGGTATTGCTAGACCAGGACCACTTTAAGAAACTAAAGAATATCGTCCTCATCAATCATGAGAGCATTTTCTTCGCGTAGGTTCTGACGTGCTTTGCGTCGTTGTACTAATTTACGTTGAGCAGCGGATGGCAGTTCGGTGAACAAGACAATATTTTTATCTATAAGTAGTTCAATTAAATCTTCAAGTACACGGACGAGCTCATAATCTGAGCTGGTTAGGAATTGCAGTGATTGTTCTTCAGAAGCATTTAAATTTAGGAAGCTGATAACATCTGAGTGACTTGCCGCCAGATATTCTGCATCTTCAGAAGGCGCCTCTGAAAAGATCGCGATGACCTGATTTTGATTATCTCGCTTTACATATGGCATAACACGACCTTAACTAGCTAAATTCATGATTAATTAAAGATTATAAGTAATTTACCGACAACACTAAATACTTAATACTTGCTATAATATACAGTAAGTTTTGGGTAAAAACTCGAGAAATGCTTAACTAGTCAGTTACTTTGCCATAGAAAAGCAGTTTTCATGTTAATAATAAATTAAATAAGCCAGAACATATTGGGATGTGGAAGCACTGTATGGATAGTGAAACCGAAACGGTAACTAAATCAGCTAATCCAACGGACGATTTATTGGAGTGCTTGATTATATTGACTGAAATAGAGCATAAGCCTCTTTCAGCTGATGCTTTGTGCGCAGGGCTTCCATTAGTTAATAATCGATTAACTCCTGAACTATTTATTCGCGCAGCAAAGCGGGCTGAGTTAAATTCTCGCATTGTTCAACGTGGCATTGCTGAGATTCCAGTACAAGTTTTACCAAGTGTATTATTACTAAAAAATAACTCAGCATGTGTTTTAACGGCTATTAATAAAGATGGTGGTACTGTTGAAGTACATATGCCGGGTGACATAGCTAAAAGGTCGATTGCCTTATCTGACTTGGAAGCGCTCTATACTGGATATGCTATCTTTGCTCAACATGAACATAAATTTGATGAGCGTACTCCCGAAGTTGTTAATGTTCGTTCTAGACATTGGTTTTGGGGGGCAATGGCAGATGCTTGGCCTATCTACCGTGATGTATTGTTAGGTTCATTTCTTATTAATTTATTTGCGCTGGTTTCTCCACTCTTCATTATGAATGTTTACGATCGTGTGGTACCAAATAATGCGATTGAAACACTTTGGGTGTTAGCTATTGGTGTAACCATAGCGATGGTTTTTGATTTTATTGTTAAGTCACTGCGGGGTTATTTTATCGACTTGGCAGGAAAAAAGGTTGATGTCACATTATCCGCATTGATTTATGAAAAGGTAATGGGACTTAAAATGAATGTTCGCCCTCCTTCAGTAGGTGCTTTTGCTAATAATCTAAGAGCCTTTGAAGGAATACGTGATTTTATTACCTCAGCAACAATTTCAACATTAGTTGATTTGCCTTTCGTTATTCTGTTTTTAATTGTGATTGCATGGGTAGGTGGACCACTGGTATTTGTACCCTTAGCAGGAATACCTATTGTTATTCTTTACTCAATATTTATACAGAATTCATTACAAGAAGCGGTTGACCATACATTCCGTGGTGCCTCACAGAAAAATGCCATGCTGATTGAAAGCTTAACAGCAGTAGAAACGATTAAATCGCTTGGTGCTGAAGGGATTATGCAGCGTAAGTGGGAAAGCGCAGTTGGTTATATTTCTACATGGAGTTTACGTTCCCGTTTGTTGTCGTCGTCTTCGGTAAATGTAGCAACATTCGTTCAGCAAATGGCAATGATTGCTATTGTAGTTTATGGCGTCTATTTAATAGGAGATGGTCAGTTGACTACAGGTGGTTTGATTGCCTCGGTCATGTTAACGGGACGAGCACTTGCGCCAACAGGGCAGCTAGCGAATCTTGCAACACAATACCATCAATCTAAAGCTGGTTTGAGTTCTTTAAATGATGTAATGGACTTGCCGGTTGAGCGCCCGTTAGATAAGAACTTTATCCACCGCCCTCATCTTGAAGGTGCCGTAACATTGCATGATGTTAATTTCACCTATCCCAATTGTGAAGAGAAGTCATTGGCTGACGTCTCTTTTAATATTAAAAAAGGTGAACATGTTGCGCTGATTGGTCGTATTGGTTCTGGTAAAACAACTATTGAAAAGTTACTAATGGGACTTTATGAACCGCAGGAAGGTGCTATTCGCATTGATGGTATTGATACGCGTCAAATAGATCCGGTCGATTTACGTCGTAACATAGGCTACGTGCCACAGGACATTACACTCTTTTATGGCAGTGTTCGTGACAATATTGTCTATGCCATGCCAAATGCTGATGATGAATCTGTGCTACGTGCTGCACGTATTGCAGGAGTAACAGATTTTGTTGATCGGCACCCTATGGGCTTTGATATGCCTGTTGGTGAACGTGGTGAAGGGCTATCAGGTGGTCAACGTCAGGCAGTCGCGATTGCGAGAGCTTTATTGTTAGATCCTCCTATCCTATTACTGGATGAGCCTAGTAACTCGATGGATAATTCAACCGAAGAGCAGTTGAAGCAACGACTCGCAGAAGTTGTTAAAGACAAAACCTTAATTCTTGTTACACATCGTGCATCACTATTAAGTTTCGTAAACCGTTTAATCGTTTTAGATAATGGTAAATTAATTGCAGATGGTCCGAAAGAAGATGTTTTAGCCGCATTAAAACAAGGACGTTTACGTCCGGTGCGTTCATAAGGTATCAATATAGAATGAGTATTTTCTCAAATATTTTGAAAAAATTTAAGCATCGTGACGACGCCACCTTTGATGCTGATGATGTGAATTATATGTCACATACTCATGCGGTAATGGTGCAAACAACACCTTCTGGTGCCCGCGTTATTATTTGGGCTATTTTGGCATTTATTATTATCGCCGTTATTTGGGCAAACTTTGCAACACTGGATGAAGTTACACGGGGTTCGGGTAAAGTTATTCCATCTGGGCAAGTTCAAGTAATTCAAAATTTGGAAGGTGGTATTGTTTCGGCGTTAGCGATTAGAGAAGGACAAATTGTTAATAAAGGTGATGTGTTGTTACGAATTGATAACACGCGCTTCATGTCATCATTACGTGAAAATACGCAAAACTATCTTTCTCTTAAAGCAAAAAATGCACGACTTAAAGCGGAAGCGGAAGGCAAGCCTTTTGAAGTGCCTGCTGATGTGTTCGCCGATCAGCCAGAGATTGTTGAGCAGGAACGCATTCTATATGAGTCGCGCCAAAAAGAATTAGAAGCAACAAGGCAGATATTGAAACAACAAATTGCACAACGTCGTCAGGATATTGCTGGGTTTTCATCAAAACTGGAGCAAAATAAACGAGGCTATGCATTATTAGATAAAGAACTGGAGATGACTCGCCCATTAGTGACACAAGGTGTTATGTCGGAAGTTGAGTTATTACGTTTAGAAAGACAAGCAAACGAAATTAAGGGAGACATTAGTAGCACCGAAATTTCAGTACTACGTGAGAAAGCAAAACTTGAAGAAGCAATGCAAAAACTGGAAGAAGCTGAAATTAATTTTAGAAACTTAGCGCGTATTGAGCTTTCAGAAACAGATGCAGAATTGCGTCGTCTTGCAGAAACCAGTCTAGCGCTTGCAGATCGTGTTAAACGCACTGAAGTGACGTCACCAGTACGCGGTACGGTTAAACAGTTGTTTGTAAATACGATTGGGGGGGTTGTTCAACCGGGTATGGATTTAGTGGAAATTGTCCCATTAGAGGAAAATTTACTGATTGAAGCTAAGATTAGACCAGCAGATATTGCTTTCTTAAGACCGGGTCTTAAGACGATTGTAAAAATCACGGCATATGATTTTTCGATTTATGGCGGTCTTAAAGCTAAGGTTGAGCAGATTAGTGCCGATACTATTACTGATGAGGAAGGTGATAGCTTTTATATGGTGCGAGTGCGTACTGATGAGAGTGCTTTAGTGACGCCGAGAGGATCATTGCCTATTATTCCAGGGATGTTAACAGAAGTAGATATTTTGACCGGTAAAAAGACTGTGTTGGAATACTTGTTAAAACCTATCCTTCGTGCCCATGAACGCGCGATGAGAGAGCGTTAGGGGTTGATTTAATTGATTATTTTATGCAGTGCAAATGAGAAAGCAATTGAGCGCTGGACCGATTGTCTTAAAGATATAGACGATCTTAGCGTTTGTTCTGATGCACATCAATTCCTCGAAACCACCTCACGCCACCGTGATGCGATAGTTTTATTGCATTTAAGCTTTCCTCAAATGAGTGATACCACTGTTATCAGATCTTTCATACAGAATAGCCCTGATATGAGAGTAATTGCCTGTGCAGACGTGCCAAATGATGAGCAGGGGTTAGAGTTACTTAAAATCGGTATTTATGGCTATTGTAATACATGGATAGCTGCTCCTCAGCTTGAGCGCGTTATTGAACAGGTAAAAGCTGGAGAAATTTGGGTTGGGCGTACACTTATTCTTCGTTTAATCAATGATTTATCTGCAGCCAGTCAGGCTGGCTCTAAACCTATGGCATCAGATTGGCTAGAAGGCTTAACCAAGCGCGAGCATGAAGTTGCTCATTTGGTTGGACAAGGTGCCAGTAATAAAGTTATTGCAAATCAATTAGATATAACAGAAAGAACAGCAAAAGCGCATTTAAGTGCTATTTTCAAAAAAACAGGCTGTAAAGATCGAATTCAGCTTGCTCTTCAAATTAACCAGACTAACCCTGTTTCCTATTCAAAATTAGGTTCTTAGAAATAAAGCGGCTTACTGTACCAAGGTACAATAGTTAACCCTCCAGAACTCATCTATATATAAGGCATGTTGAGGCATTTTTGTGTCTCTAATATTAATATTTTTAATATAAACAGACTGTTACAGAAAATGCCTACATTAAAAGCACTGATTATTGATGACAATACTGATTTTCGCACTTCGTGCGGAGAATTATTGCAGTCTGATCTCGAGATTCAGGTTTCAGCGTGTGATGGCGGTGGAGCAGTAGAGTCATTGGAATCTACTTCACCAGATGTGGTGGTGATGGGATTGAATATCGATGAACAGCAACGTTGGCAGTTACTGAAATTAATCCAACTGCGCTGGGCTCAATGCCAAGTGTTAACACTGGCAGATAATCAGTCTGATATAGATGCCGTTAAACAGATCGAAGCATGTGCGGTGGGATTTATTAATAGCGAAGACCTTGAGCGATTACTTGCCAAGGCAGTTAAAAAGATTAATCAAGGCGAAGCATGGGTACCTAGAAAACTAGTACCAAGTTTAGTTGAGCGATTGAGAGTAATCGCATAAGAAAACGATGGGGTTTTGCTTGTAAATCATTACAAGCAAAATACTTAAAGAATTAGATTATTTAAATGGTCAGAAATGACTTAAGTGATTTTTGGAGTTCACAATGGCGACAATTGAAGGCAAATTAGTTATAGGTTACGTCCTGATGGTGAAGGGTGATGCAGAGGCAAAAGATGCTCTGGGTGGCTCGAGACCATTACAGGTAGGTGATCCTATTTATGCGAATGATGTTATAGCTACTGCTGACGCAAGTGCCATTCTTATCGAATTTACTGACGGTAGTCGTTTGGATTTGGGGCGTAGTTCAACTGCCCTGCTTAATGATGATGTTTTTAATCCTAACTTAGATGTTGACCCAAGTGAATCAACGGTTTCGATTGAAGCAATTCAACAAGCCATTCTTGCCGGCGAAGATCCAACAGAAGCGGGTGAAGCAACAGCCGCAGGTAACCCAACAAGTTCAGGTGGTCAAGGGCCAACAGAAGCTGCCGCTATTGCACCGGTTATTGAGTTATCAGGTATGCAAGCTACACCAGAGAGTGGTTTCGAAACAACGGGCCTTGAATTTAACTTCCCAGAAGGTGATGAAGAGTTACTTTTTATTGATAATGGAAATGGTAGTTCATCTGATGGTTCGTCGGATGAGGACACTGTTTTAGTTAGTATTGCGGGACCTGCAAGCGTCGTTGAAGGTGAAGCTACTGCTGCGTATACCGTTACACTGAATGAAAATGTTCCTATAGGTAACAGTGTTACTGTAAATCTTATTTATAGTGGTACGGCCACTGACGGTACTGATTACACGGGTGTTGCAAGTGTTATTATTGCCGGCGGAACAAATTCCACCTCGTTTAATATAGCGACCATCGATGATGCGATTGCAGATAACGGTGAAAGTTTTGTTATTACTATTGGCAATATTGTTGATACGAATAGTTCGTTTGACAATATCGCAGCAGACACGACTGCAAATCAAGTAACGACAGTTATCTCTGATCAAGTTGGTTCTGATACACCTCCTGGCGTAGAAGATACAACCTTAGTCAGTATCACTGGTCCTGCGTCAGTGGTTGAAGGTGAGACAACAACTAATTACACGGTCAGCTTAACCAATGCGGTACCTGCTGGTAACAGCGTTACTGTTAACTTAGCCTACACTGGCACAGCAACAGACGGTACGGATT
>JALTKP010000048.1 GCA_027078075.1 Gammaproteobacteria bacterium
CGAATTATTTAAACTTTATGGAGCGAGCACGCACAGAGTTTGTTCGTTCATTAGGTTTTGAGCAAGATCAACTGCGAGAGCAAGAGGGTGTTGTGTTTGTAGTGAGAAATGTGTCATTACAATTACATCAGCCAGCACGTTTTAATGATGAATTAGAAGTGGTTTCAAATATTCAGAAACAAGCACGGACAAACATGACCTTTAAACAAGTTATTCACCGAGCAGGCGAGTCTAAGCCATTGTGTGAAGCTGAAATACAGGTTGTTAGTCTCGATGCAGAAAAATGGAAACCACGCGCAATACCAGCAGCAATACTGCAGGCTATAAAATAAAACCAAAATGGGGTTGATACATTGGAAGCTGATTTAAGTCTTTATCACATGATCGCGGGTGCCAGTCCAGTGGTGCAGTTGGTGATGTTGTTGTTATTGATGGTCTCAATTATTTCTTGGGCAATGATTGCGCGCAAATACCGTGATATTAAAAAAGCACGTAAAGCAGCAGATGACTTTGAGTCGCGATTCTGGTCAGGAAATAAGCTCAGTGATCTTTATGAACAGATCGGTATGGGCAAACACAATGCTACCGGTATGGCATCTATTTTTGAAGCTGGTTTTCGTGAATACGTTCGACTTCGTAAACAAAGTAAAATTGATCCGCAGTTTGTCTTAGAAGGAGCGCAGCGCACTATGCGTGTAGCACTCGCACGTGAAATTGATGTGCTGGATGCTAATTTACCCTTTCTAGCCACTGTCGGTTCAACCAGTCCTTATGTTGGTTTGTTCGGTACTGTTTGGGGCATCATGAATTCATTTCGCTCACTGGGTAATGCACAGCAAGCCACATTGGCAAGTGTCGCACCCGGTATTGCAGAAGCCTTAATCGCTACAGCAATGGGGTTATTTGCTGCGATTCCTGCAGTAATTGCTTACAACCGGTTTTCAAATGATGTAGAGCGTCTTGAAGGGCGTTACGAAGCCTTTGCGGAAGAGTTTTCAACTATTTTGCAGCGACAAGTACATGATTAACCCCATTACTGATTTAAAGACGTTTATATAAAAAATGATACGTACAAAACGCAGACGAAAGAAACCCATGAGTGAGATTAACGTCGTGCCGTACATCGATGTGATGCTGGTGCTGTTGGTGATTTTTATGGTGACGACACCATTGCTAACGCAAGGCGTTGCGGTGGAATTACCACAAGCTTCTTCACAGCCAGTTCCGGACTTAAATAAAGAGCCGTTAATCGTGACCGTAGATGTTGACGGTAACTACTACGTCAGTATTGGTGATGAACAAGATAAGCCCATTGATCATGAGTTACTGGTACAGCGCGTTGCTGCCGTTATGCAGTATAAGCCAGGTACGCCAGTGCTGGTACGTGGTGACGCACAAGTGAGTTATGGCAAGGTGGTTACAGCAATGTCATTAATACAAAAAGCAGGCGCTCCGAGTGTAGGCCTGTTAACTGAGCCACCGCACTGAGTAGAGAATGGCATCAATAATACGAAATAATATTGGGGCGATACTTTTTTCGCTGGCAGTTCATGGGCTTTTAATCTTTTTACTAGTCGCGAGTTTCGACTGGAAAGCTGAACCACGTACAGTTGCGGTTAAGCAAAATATAGTACAAGCAGTGGCAGTTGATGCAAGTAAAGTTAAATCAGAGCTGGATAAATTAAAACGTGCTGAGAACAAAAAGAAAAACCAAGAGAAAGAGCGCCTTGCTAAATTAAAACGCGAAGAGAAAAAATTACGTAAAAAACGCGCAGCCGAAGAAAAACGTTTAGCTAACCTAAAGAAAAAACGGATTGCAGAAGAAAAGAAACGTAAAAAAGAACAAGCAAATGTAGCAAAGCTGAAAAAACAGCAAGCGGCTTTAAAGAAAAAACAAGCGGCAGAAGACAAAAAACGCAAGGCAGCTGACAAAAAGCGTAAAGCGGTAGAGAAACAACGCAAAGCAGAAAAAGCAAGTTTAGCTAAGAAAAAGAAACAACAGGATGCGATTAAGAAGAAACAAGAATTAGCTAAAAAGAAACAAGAACTTGCCGCGAAGCAACGTCGCAAAGAATTAGCTGAACAGCTAGCAGCAGAAGAGCGGACACAAGCAGATGAACGAGTCCTACGAGAAATAGATAAATATAGAACATTGATAAAACAAAAGATTGAACGTAACTGGCTTAAACCACCAGGAGATTTAAAATCATTATTGGCGACGTTTAAAATCAGATTAATACCTAGCGGTGATGTTATTGATGTCAGCATTACTAGAACGAGTGGTAATCTAGTTTATGATCGAAGCGGTGAGCGTGCGGTACGTAAGGCATCGCCTTTGCCTTTACCCAAAGATCCCGCTATTGCAGCAAAGTTTTATAATTTTTATTTTGATTTTATAGAATAACAGCAAAGTCAAAACATTCGGTATGTAACAGACATTAGTTGAGTTTTAAGACAGTGTTTAAAAATAGAGTAGAACTATGAAATTTAGAAAAAATAACAGGTTTATTTCGGGGTTGTGGATGTTGGTTTTACTACTAACATTTTCAATACCAGCAAATGCCTTATTGACGATTCAAATTACTCAGGGTGTTGAGGGTGCACAACCAATTGCAGTTGTCCCTTTTGCAACCGATAAACTAACAACACCATTGCCTTATGATTTGGTCTCAATCATTAATAGTGATTTAGCTCGGAGTGGTCGTTTCTCACCAATGCCCGCTAAGGATATAAAAACCATTGGCAGTCCACATGACGGTGGTACGGTACGTTTTGGTGACTGGCGTTTAGTAAATATGGATTATTTGTTGGTAGGGCGTGTACGCCAAACCGGCGCAATTAACTATGAAGTACAGTTCCAATTGTTTGATGTTTTTAAAGGTGAGCAGTTAACGGGAATCAGTTACCCATTTGTTGCCAGCGATACACGCAGAATGGCACATCGAATTAGTGATATTGTTTATGAAAAACTAACTGGCCAACGTGGTGCCTTTGATACCCGCATCGCTTATGTAACCGCATTAACTGACTTTAATAAAAAACGTCAATTCCGTTTGAATATTGCTGACTCAGATGGGTTTAATGAACAAACTATTTTGAGATCGTCTAAACCTTTGATGTCACCATCTTGGTCACCTGATGGACAGAAACTAGCTTATGTCAGTTTTGAGGCAGGACGCCCACAAATTTTTGTACAGCAGGTTTTTAGTGCAACGGGGCAGCGTCAGCGTATTACCGACTATTCAGGTTTGAACGGTGCGCCAGTTTGGTCACCAGATGGAAAATACTTGGCGATGACATTGTCAAAAAGCGGTAACCCAGAAATTTATTTATTTGAATTAAGAACCAAACAATTAACACAGATTACAAAACATCCTGCTATTGATACCGAAGCAACTTGGTCGCCAGATGGTAAGCAACTCGTGTTTACTTCTGATCGTGGTGGTAAAGCGCAGTTGTATACGGTTCGTCTGTCCCGTAATAAGCCAGCATCAAGACCGCGCCGCCTAACATTTGAAGGTGACTACAATGCCCGTGCGGTATTCTCACCAGACGGTAAATTATTAGCCATGGTGCATGGTAATAAAGGTCGGTTCCAAATTGGCGTAATGGATTTATCTAATAACACGCTACAGGTGCTAACAGACTCACGTCTTGATGAATCACCCAGTTTTGCACCTAACGGCAGTATGATTATTTATGCAACTAACAGAAATAATCGCGGCGTACTCGCCGCCGTTTCAGTTGATGGACGTGTACATCAACGAATAGAAGTTCAGCAAGGTGATGTTAGGGAACCAGCATGGTCACCCTTGTCTAAATAAATAACATTTTATGAAGGAGCTAAAAATGAATCACAAATTATTATTAGCAGCGATATTGTTACCAACAGTGATGCTGACAGGTTGTGAAACCCTCGGTGGTCAAGATGGCGGTGATGTTGTAGTTGAAGATCGTGGTACACAAGCCGATGGTGGTCAAATTGTTGGTGATGGTGCAGACGGTGCTACGACTAGCGGTGCACAGGCGGGGTCAGAGTTTCAGGGGCATCCACTGGATAACCCACAAAGTATTTTATCATCACGTGTTATCTATTTTGAATTTGATAGTGCCTCGATTAGAAACGAAGATCGTGCCGCCATTCAGGCACATGCAGAGTACTTGAGCCAACACAGCTCAGCTTCTGTGGTTTTGGAAGGGCATACAGATGAACGTGGAAGCCGTGAGTATAATATTGCCTTAGGCGAACGACGTGCCAAAGCGGTACGTCAGCTGTTATTATTCCAAGGCGCGGTTGCTTCACAGTTACAAACAGTGAGCTATGGCGAAGAAAGCCCTGCGGCGATTGGTCATGATGAAGATGCTTGGCAACAAAATCGACGCGTTGAAATTACTTATAAAACTCGGTAGAACATAAACGATGATCAAACAAACACTGAACCCTATTGCCGCTCTCCTAATGGTGAGCGCTGTTTTTGCTGTACCACTACAGGCAGCTGATGCACCGTTGGAACAACGTGTGCAACGATTAGAAAAATTGGTCGAAGGACAAGGACTTGTCGATATGTATTTGCGGCTTGAAACCTTGCAGCAGGAAGTGCAGCAATTACGGGGTGAAGTGGAAGTTCAAACAAATACGATTGAAGGGCTTAAACAGCGTCAACGTGATCTTTATTTAGATATTGATCGTCGTCTGCGCCAGCTTGAATCTGGTGCGGTTGCTAAACCGCCAGTGGCTGTAACACCGAATACGCCAACAACACCTGCTGTTTCGAAATCAAAACCGGCAACATCAGCGCCATCTAATCCGGCGGCAGCAGAAGATGCATATCGTGCCGCATTTAAATTACTCAAAGAAGGGCGTTACGCACCGGCGACGAGTCGTTTTAAGGATTTCTTAAAGAAATACCCTAGTAGTAGCTATGCGGATAATGCGCAGTATTGGTTAGGTGAAATTAGTTATGTCACACGTGCATTTAAACAAGCGATTGTTGAGTTTGATAAAGTCATTAAGAATTACCCTGATAGCACCAAGCTTGCCGATGCCGTACTGAAGCAGGCGTATTGTTACTACGAGTTAAAGGATTACACAAAGGCTCGTGAATTACTTACCACGGTAACAACAAAGTACCCACACAGTACTGCCGCCAATTTGGCAGAAAAACGCCGTAAAAGAATGACCACTGAAGGGCATTAATCGTAGCCTCTTGTTATGAGCCGTCTTCGTATTACCGAAATTTTTTACTCCCTACAGGGAGAGTCACGCACGGTTGGTTTACCAACCGTGTTCGTGCGCCTGACTGGGTGTCCATTGCGTTGTGGTTATTGTGATACCGCATATGCTTTTCAAGGCGGGCAGTGGTTTGAGTTGGAAGAAGTTCTTAGTCAAATCGCAGAATTAAATTGCCAAACGATTTGTGTTACTGGTGGTGAACCTTTAGCGCAAAAAGCTTGCCCTGAATTACTCACTCAGCTTTGTGATGCTGGTTATCAGGTGTCATTAGAAACCAGCGGTTCGATTGATGTTGCTAGCGTTGATGAACGTGTTAGCAAAGTGATGGATCTAAAAACACCATCATCGGGTGAGATGGAAAAAAATCTTTACAACAATATAGATTTATTAGAACAGCATGACCAAGTTAAATTTGTGATTAGCGAGCGTAATGATTTCGACTGGGCTTGCAAGCAAATTAACAAGTATGACTTGACTACTCGATGCGAAGTATTATTTTCTCCAGTATTTTCAGAATTAGAACCAACACAATTAGCCGATTGGGTTTTAGATGCGCATTTGAAGGTGCGTATGCAGGTTCAGTTACATAAATTATTGTGGGGCGATAAGCAGGGTTGTTAGTTTTACATTTTTTAGCATGGTTGCGGTCAGTCTTATCTTTCCTCCTTAGCGGTTCGCTGCGCTGCACCGATGCGTCGGAAAGATAAGACTGACCGCTTAAAGACTGATAGTGCGGTATGTCTTTGCGATGTCTGTTTCGTTATTGCGAGGAACGACAGTGACGCGGCAATCTCTTCGCTTCAATTGTTGATTTAGAAAAATTACTTTATCCCCTTTCTATTTGTTTTATTGTCTTTTATCCTATCAATATCGTTAACCCTGTCTAATATTTTTTAATTATGAGTGAAACACAAACAAAACCTCGTGCGGTCGTCCTTGTCTCAGGTGGACTTGATTCAGCAACCACGTTAGCGATTGCAAAAAGCCAAGGTTATAGCTGTTATGCATTAAGTTTCGATTATGGTCAGCGTCATGTATCAGAACTTAAAGCGGCAGAGCGGGTATCTGACACAATCGGTGTCGTAGAACATAAAACAATTAAATTAGGGCTAGGCGATATTGGCGGCTCAGCGCTCACCGAAGATGCTATCGATGTACCTAAAGAGGGTGTTGAGGCAGATACGATTCCGGTTACTTATGTTCCTGCTCGCAATACAGTGTTCCTATCGTTAGCCCTTGGCTGGGCTGAAGTGCTTGGAGCACAAGATATTTTCATTGGCGTGAACGCGGTAGATTACTCCGGTTATCCAGATTGCCGCCCTGAATTTATTGCTCAGTTTGAGAAATTGGCTAATCTTGCCACCAAAGCGGGTGTTGAAGGATCAGCATGGCATATTCATGCACCGCTGATTCAATTATCCAAAGGCGATATCATTCTTCAAGGCACGGAACTTGGAGTTGATTACGGGCAAACCGTGTCTTGTTATGATGCCGACACAGAAGGGCGCGCTTGCGGTGTGTGTGACTCATGCCGACTTAGAGCAGAAGGCTTTGCATCTTGCAATGTTCCCGATCCCACTATTTATAAGTAAGTATTTGTTTCTTATTGAAAAACTTCCATTTTAGTGACAACTTGTAGGCTACGCGCTACAATGCTCCCAATTCCGCAGCATAGCGGGCTGTTTTTTATAAAGATATTACCCAATCTAGACTCAGAGGGGAGTGGGATATGTTATTTGAAGATTTTGCGTCGGCACAGTCGGCATTTTTGTGGGCAACGTTCGCGATTGCTCTAATTATGGGTGCAGTCGTCACCAAAACTAACTTTTGCACAATGGGTGCCGTTTCTGATGTCGTGAACATCGGTGACAATGGCCGTATGCGTGCTTGGTTCTTTGCGATTGCCATTGCCATGCTCGGCGTTACCATTTTAGAAGCAACCGGCACAGCAACGGTAGACGGCAGTTTCCCTCCTTACCGTGGTAGCAGCTTTGTTTGGGCTGAAAACCTCTTAGGCGGTATCCTATTCGGTATCGGCATGACGTTTGGCAGTGGTTGCGGTAACAAAACCCTGATTCGTATCGGTGGCGGTAATATTAAATCAATTTTCGTCTTAGCCGTTATCGGTATTATTGCTTACTTTATGACCAACC
>JALTKP010000049.1 GCA_027078075.1 Gammaproteobacteria bacterium
TAGTTATGGCACCAGAACCTACCTTTGTGATGTATCGCATGATCGCCACATTTTGTAATGTCGCCTATGCTGGTGTACCACTTGCCAGTGACTTTAGCCTCGACATGCCTGCTATGCGAGCGGCAATTAAAGAACAACAACCCGCCGTTATATTTTTGGCATGGCCGAATAACCCAACCGGTAATTTATTTGGCGAAGCGGATGTAATAGAAATTATAGAAACCGCACCCGGACTGGTTGTGGTTGATGAAGCCTACACCAGCTTTGCCCAAGTCAGTTTCATGGATAAGCTAGCTGACTACCAAAACCTTGTCGTTATGCGCACTGTCTCTAAATCAGGGCTAGCAGGGTTACGCCTTGGTTATTTAGCCGGTTCAGCTGCATGGTTAAATGAATTTGATAAAGTTCGCATGCCCTACAACATCAACATACTTACCCAACTCAGTGCCAAGTTCGCCCTAGAGCATGTTGAGGTGCTTGATGAACAAGCGGCTAAACTTCGTGCCGCACGCACAGACTTGATGCAGTCACTGAATGAAATAAAAGCTGTAGAAGCCTTCGACAGTGCCGCCAATTTCATTTTGTTCCGACTCGATAATGCCAGTGACATCTTTGCTTGCCTGAAGCAGCATAATATCCTAATTAAAAATCTCGACCCTGCCGGTGGCGCATTAGCGAACTGCCTGCGCGTTACTGTTAGTACACCGGACGAAAATAACGCATTTCTTGAAGCACTAAAAGCCTGTTTGGCTTAATCGTAGCAATAACAATCAATTTGTTGCTGTAAGCGTTTATTCTCACGCAATTCTTCTATCTTTCTACGCGCTCTAAATTTTCTATTTTGAGCCATCGGCTTATTAGAAATATTTGACGCATAAAGATCGTTGTCATCCATATCATCGTAGTCATCTAAAAACTTATCTGCATTAGCCATAACAGTGCTCCTTATTATTAACAATAATGACGATGCTGACTATCGTTAGCATCGTGTTCTTTAAGATTGTTGACAAACGTTTCACGTAACAAAGAAAAAGTTTCCATTTGCGTTCGTGAATAAAGACTTTTAGGTTTCTTCGCTCGTGCAATTAACCAATCAATTTTACAAAGCGAATAAATTAAATCGCCACGCTGATCTTTCTGAGTACCTACATTCATATTTATTAATCTCTTCATCTTTTTTGTTGAGAGGGATTCTGAAACAACAAGATGTCAGGAATATGAATACAATGAGTCAGTTACATGACAATTTTAGAAAGCAGTAAAGTAAAAAAATGTTTTCTTGACCGAATAAATGATGAGCGATTAAAGTCGTAAAAGTGACTTCTTAATAACGTTTGATTTTATATTCTTCCTAATACTGTACTCATTTATTTTTTTGGTAAAGGGGGCTGGTTATTTTAACTAAGTTATTTAATATAAATTATGCATAATAAAACACTTCACCAGACAAGCTTGTCTGTCACTCCTTTTGCAGGGCAAAATATTTGCCAGCCTGCGTTTGCCGGTGAGTTTAAACGTTATATATTTGAGAAAATATTTTATTATTAAATATTCTGTTGACATTAAATTGTCCGTCTATCAATATGGATTCATGAATATGAATCTTACGCAACAGACAGTTCGAATTATCACCATTCCATAGGAATGGTGGGATTGTTGATGCGTAACTAATTTATCAAACCCGCCTTAGAGGCGGGTTTTTGTTTCTGCCTCAAGGTATTAGTCCTAGTTAAAGGAGGTAGTATGAAAAAAGTAGCTGTTTTCGGTAAACCCGGTAGTGGAAAATCCACTTTAAGTAAAAAACTTGCATCAGCTACAGGTATAGAATTGCATGCCTTAGATTCAATTTTATATAAAGAAAATGGAGAAGAGATAGATCGACAGAGCTATGTTGAAGCTCATGAGACTATTCTCTCATCTGAAGCTTGGATCATAGAAGGCTTCGGGCCAATGAATTCATTAGATTCATTTAATAGGCGTTTAGAAGAAGCTGATACATTGATTTACATAGAATTGCCTTACTCGACTACCTATTGGTTAGTGACAAAGCGATTCCTAAAAGGACTATTTGTAAAACCTGAGGGCTGGCCTGATGGATGCTCAGTACTGAGGGGAACCCTAGAAAGTTATAAAGTGTTAAAACGTTGTCCAAAATTTTGGAATAATGGTTTTTTGCAGAGGTTAGAGAAGCAATCGGCTGATAAGTCACTATATGTAGTTCGGTCGGTTTCTGAGCTAAATAGCTTTGTCGAAAGGAATGTGTAATAAATGCATATAACAAATAGCTTTAGCGGAAATGAACTAGCAGCACTTTAATGGACAGTAAAATAACAGATCCTATGGATAAACTGCCATCTTCGCTTAAGAAAGACTTAGATAAAAATTTATGCACTTGTAATGAAGTGCCTAAAATAGACATTATTAATGCAATTGTGAATGGTGCAATAACCATAGAAGAAATTAAGAAAGAGACCTACGCAACAATGGGGACGGGGTGCTGCACACAACAGATAGAAAAACTGATTGAGTATCTTTGCGCATCCAGTAAAAGGCAACGAAGAAAAAGAAAGCAGAAAAGTTAGATTTTAATTGCTCTACGATTTAGGCATAAAAATATGAAAAAAATAATTACACTGATTTTATTTGTTGTTATCGCATTTAGTTTACCCGTGATGATTTCATCTGATGCGAAAGTTATTTTGCGTGCGCTGAATAAAATTGATGGTGCTCGTTTTGAAACTGTCCTAATGCCGAGCTGGATGGCAGATCTGAAATTAAAAACATTGGGAGTTAGTGATTGTACTTTGACCTTTTCTGAAAAGAATGACACGGGTCCTGTTATTAACTTCCTAGTTGCGGCTTATGGTGGCGAAAGTGTCAGTAATGCTAGAGTAGAAGCATATATTGCACAGTTTACTAAACAAGGCTGTAGTATTAATGAATACGGCTTAGCTGGTATGACGCCTTTACATGCAGCGGTATTATTTGCCCAACCTGAATTAGTTAAAATTTTATTAAATAACAATGCGGATATGACGTTGAAAATTAGACGGGATGGGAAACGTGTGGATGGTATGCAGCCTCTTAAGTTTGCCAAGTTTTTATTAGCAACAAATGATAGTAAGGCATTGAAAGAGATTGTTAATATTTTACAAAACAAAAAGTAACAGGTAAATGAAACGTTGCGATTGGGCTAATGGCTCCCCCTTAGAAATCGATTACCATGATAAAGAATGGGGTGTGCCAGTGCACGATGACCGTTTGTTATTTGAAATGTTAATCTTAGAAGGTGCACAAGCGGGACTCAGTTGGTCAACAATTTTGAAGAAACGACAGGGTTATAAAAAAGCGTTTGATAATTTTGATGTTAAAAAGGTAGCAAGATATACCCAGAAGAAAATCGATAAATTATTGCTTAACCCTGATATTATTCGCAATAAGTTAAAGGTGAATGCAACGGTTGAGAATGCCAAGCAGTTTATTAAGGTACAAAAAGAATTTAAAAGTTTTGATGCCTATATCTGGTCTTTTGTTGACGGTAAATCGATAGTCAATCACTGCAAGACAATGACTGAGATACCTACAAGTACGCGAGAGTCAGAGGCGATGAGTAAAGCATTAAAGAAACGTGGCTTTAAATTTGTTGGCCCGACAATTTGTTATGCTTTTATGCAGGGTGTTGGAATGGTTAATGATCATCTGGTATCGTGTTTTTGTTATAACAAAAATTGAAAAAAACTATTTTTATTCAGATATTTGGCCTGCGCCTTTTAGTTCATCACTTGATAAAAGATTAATTTCACCACGTGACAGGCGAATGCATTTCATGCGTTCAAGTTCTTTTAATATTCGGCTCACCATTTCACGCGTTGTGCCTAGTTCCTGTGCAATTTGGGCGTGGGTGGTTTTTAATGCTTTGCCTGCTGAGCGTTCAAACATTTTTCCTAAATGACAGGCAACTCTAAGATCTAAGTGTTGAAATGTTACTTGTGAAACTAATTGCATAATGTCGCTAATGCGGTGAGACAACATTTTTAGTAAGTACCGGTGAAAATCGCCAGAACTATCCAGTGCTTGATTGAAAGTTTGCTTGTTTAATTGTAGTCCATGTAAGTCTGTTTCTGCCACGGCTTCAGCAGGGAAACCTTCACCACATAATAGTGATTGAACGCTTAGGACACATATCTCACCGGGGTTGACGCGGTATAAGGTGATTTCACGTCCTTCAGGTGAGTGTTTAAATACTCTAACCGTTCCATCCAATAACCACATAAAGCTTTGGCATTGCTGAGTTTCACGAAACAGCTGTGTACCTTGTGGAACTTCCATAGCTTGAGCATTAAGAAAACTTTCTTTGATCTCAATGGGCAGTTTTTTTATCAAGTCTGAATGATTAGATTGCATCATTATGTTTATTACTCTGCTGTTTTGTATCAAAAGATACAGACGGATACTACAAGTTTTGTGTATAAAAAGACACAGACTAACAAGTCGAGATGTCTTTATAATATGGCAATTCTAATATTAGTGAATAATAAATTCTTTTTTTAAAGAAGGGTGTGTATATGTCTGCTATTAGAGCAACAATGATTTCAGCCTCAGCTATGTTATGGCTTAGTTACTGGTTATCGAATTGGCAAATTCACTGGTTGGCTTATGTTCCTGCCACTATGTTGTTAATTGCCGGCATCATTGGATTCTGTCCTGCAACATGGTTATTTGGAAAGATTGGTTTTAAGCCAAGCAATTTAAAAAATTAACACATAATAATAAGAAACTCCTGCGTCATTGACATTTGGTATTGGTATACAGGTTAGGTTTTATTTACATAGAACCTAATTTGTATGCCTTTTTTTTATTTAGACAAGCAATACCAACGCATTTTTGGTTAAAATGTCTAAATTGAAATAACAATTGAGAATATGATGAGCACAGAACAAGATTTGTATGCTCGTAGTGAATCAAAATGCGAGCTATGTAGTGCAACCGATAATCTGGTTGTTTATGAAGTCCCACCCACCTCCAATCGCGAAGCCGATCAATGTGTATTACTTTGCAATACTTGTCAGGAACAAATTAATGATTCCAGTAAATTAGATGCAAACCATTGGCGTTGTTTAAATGACAGCATGTGGAGTCAGGTGCCGGCTGTACAGGTGATGGCTTGGCGTATGCTAACACGCTTACGTGGTGAAGGTTGGCCACAGGACTTGCTTGATATGCTTTATTTAGATGAAGAGGCACTTGCTTGGGCACAAGCCGATGGTGTAAGTGATGACGATGTGGTTAAACATATAGACAGTAATGGCGCAGTGCTTGCTGCCGGTGATACGGTGACCTTGATAAAAGACCTTACGGTGAAGGGTGCCAATTTTACTGCTAAGCGTGGTACGGCAGTTCGCAATATTTCATTAGTTGCCGATAATGCAGAGCATATTGAAGGCCGCGTGAATGGACAGCAAATTGTTATATTGACTAAGTTTGTGAAGAAGTCGAGTTAGGTGAATGTTTATGAATAAGTTATTAATAGCAGTAATGTTGTTTTCAAGCGCATCATTGTTGCAAGCAGAAACAATTAATCTTGAATGTGATGAACTGGCAAATAAGATGGTGGCTAAGTTAGTTGCAGAAGGTTTGTTATCTTCAACAGAGAAGAACCAGCTCCGTGCGCGAGCGATTAGTACAGAACTTTGTCATGGTGTACAAAAGTCAGCGGAAAGCCAGCATCAGAAAGCACAAACATCGGCATTGCAAAACTGGATATTTGAGAATCGTCCAGATAAACCAGGTAACAAGCGTCTAAAAAGATTAAAGTAAATTAACGTTTAGGTCGTTCGCTGACCATGGCTTTAATTTCAAGCTTCTTGCCCTGACGAATAAGCCCAAGCGTTATGGTCGTTTCTGGTTCCATTCCCGCGATTTGGTTAAGGCTATCACGCGAATTGCTAACGGGTTTAAAATCAATAGTTACGACAATGTCACCGGGTTTGATTTGAGCTTTATCGGCGGGACCATCTTTTAATACGCCCGCAACCAGTACGCCATCAGTACTATCAAAACCCAATGACTCGGCAAGTTGCGGTGTTAAGTCTTGTGCTTCGATACCTAACCAGCCGCGACGAACCCGACCGTGTTCAATAATTTCCTGCATTACATCGCGAGCTAATGACGCAGGGATTGCAAAGCCAATCCCTTGTGAACCACCCGAGCGAGAAAAGATAGCAGTGTTGATGCCAACTAATTTGCCATTGGCATTGATTAAGGCGCCACCCGAATTTCCGGGGTTAATAGCTGCGTCGGTTTGAATGAAGTTTTCAAAAGTATTAATGCCAAGTTGATTACGTCCGGTGGCACTGACAATGCCCATGGTAACGGTTTGCCCCACGCCGAAAGGATTGCCGATGGCAAGCACAACATCACCAACACGCAATGCATCAGATTGACCAATCGTAATCGCAGGTAGTTTGGTGTAGTTAATTTTTAAAACAGCTAAATCGGTATCAGGATCAGTTCCGACAACTTTTGCTGAAGGTGTTTCACCATTGGCGAGGATGATACGAATTTCGTCGGCACCTTGAATGACGTGGTTGTTGGTAAGGATGTAGCCTTGAGAGCTTACAATTACACCTGAGCCCAAACTGGTTTCTAGTCGTTTACGTGGCGCAGTTGAATTGTCGCCAAAAAACCGTTTGAAAAAAGGATCGTCCTGTAAAGGGTTAGGACGTTCGGTGACGATTTTGGCGGTATAAATGTTTACAACCGAGGTTGCCGTTTTTTCAACGGCGCTGGCGTAGGAAACAGGGCCGTTGCTTGGTATGCTGGGCGTACTAGCCACTGGTTTTGCTTCTTGCAGAATCTCGACCACGGTACCGCCGCGGTCTATCAGTTCTGGTTTGAGAAAAACCAACACGATAAAGGCCGCTAAGCCAACGGTTAGTACCTGAAAAAGAAATTGTATGCTTTTGCTAAGACTCATAATGGCGTTACCCTAGCATTTGTTGGCGGATGCGTCACACTATAGCGACACAAAACAAAAATATTTTTCGCAGGATGAAGCATGGCTAGCAGACAAAAAATAGTGAGTTACCTAGATGAGTTACTCGATGTTGGTCGTTATCGCGACTATTGCCCCAACGGTTTGCAGGTAGAAGGCAAAGGTCATATTCAACATATTGTTTCGGGTGTCACGGCTAGTCAGGCTTTAATTGAGGCGGCTATAGAGCAAGGTGCGGATACTTTATTGGTTCACCATGGTTATTTTTGGAAGGGTGAATCTCCTGTTATTACGGGTATAAAACGCCAGAGAATCCAGCGTTTGCTTGAATCAGGGATCAATTTACTGGCGTATCATTTGCCGTTGGATGGGCATATAGAGTTGGGGAAT
>JALTKP010000050.1 GCA_027078075.1 Gammaproteobacteria bacterium
TAAAGAAAACCACGATTTAGTCCAATAACATCATCGCCCTGCTTTACGTCACCCAAACCTGTTTGACAAGCCGACAAACTAATCATTTGTGCGTTCAAACGAAGATCATATATCTCTGCTGTAGTTAGATCTCCATCATTTTGCGTATCTGCTGCCAATAACATACGTGATTTTTCCGGCGCATCAGGGTTAAATTGTCCGTGACTTGCCATGTGAATAAACTGAAATTGATCACCTATTTGTTTTAACAAAGTTTCTGAGGCTTTTTTACGCAATACAATCTTGGCGCCACGCCAGTTATGCGCAATGGCACGCGCCTCACTTGCCGCGCCTGGTAAATCCATTTGTGTGTTATTCAAATCCGGATTACCCAAGATTAACAAACGTTTGTTTGATGTTATTGGCTTTTTCAAATACGACATCACAGATGATGAAGGTAACAAACGCAGGCTGTGGGTTTTGATTAAGTAACTATTCTCACCCAATATATTAAATGGCAAATAATGCAATACACCATGTGGTACAATAGTTATTCGCTGATAATTTCGCAGTTCACTCTGTAGCGGTTTTATTAAACGTTGGCTTAATAGCACTGAATATTTTTTCCAAATAGATTTATTATTTTCAATCGCTTCGCGTAAGCGACCAACTTCCTTTTTAAGACCATTGGCATTTAACGTAGTAACCTTAATTGCATGTCTGTTAACAATAAATGCATATAAATTATTATTGCCGTGGTAGTAGTATTCAATTAACAGCTCATCTTTACGTAAATTATTTTGAATCTGCTGTGCATTTAAACTATCTACCGTTACCAATGATGCCAATTCAGGATCAGCACTGCGGATAGCGTTGCGCGTTTGTTGTATTGCACGTGTTTCACCCAATCGTTCAAGACGTTCAAGTTTTTTTAACAAGGCATTTTTCTTAATTGATACATTATTGTGACGAAACTGTTTTCGGTACGCTAACATATCAACCAGAGCACGCGCTTTTGCTCGTTCAGCATACACCAGTGCATCTGAGCTCTTTCCTTGTTTTATCAGTGCGCCAATTAAGTGCTGATAAATTTCCTGCTTGTCACCAACAAAACCAATTTTAAAACGTTCAATATTAATAGAGGCTCGTTGTTCTTCAATAACATCTACAGCTCGTTTATAATAATCAATTGCCTGTTGTGTTTGTCCTTGCTTTAAGGAAATTCGACCTCGATCATAAAGTACCAGATAATGCATTTGCCCAAAGTTTTTTAGTCGTGATTCAGCTAAAGCTTCTTCATAATATTTTTTTGCCTGCTGTAGCTTTCCCGTTTCCAGCAAACTTCGATACAACATAAAACGTGATTCAAAATGATAAATATAATTGATGTCTTCAATGCTTACTGCACCGTAATACAATGATGCTGAAAGATAATTAAACGGATTGATAATATTTGCTACCGACACAGTATCAATAAGCGTTCCACCTAAACCCACTGAGCCTTCGTCGTTCATTGCATTTAACGCATTTTCATATTGCCTTGCAGCAAAATAAATCCGCGCAGCAGCAGCACGCCGTGTAATATCGTACTGACGGGTATCTAATGTCCCCGTATTTATCGCGAGAATAGTTCTTGCTATTGCTGTTGCCTTATTGAGATCACCCTGAGCAATGTATGCCAAACCTAAAATTCCACGAGCAGGAATACTCCATGCCTGTGTCTCATCGCGTTTACTGTCATCACCGCGTCCAAAAATACTTACGAATGCTTTACTTGCACTTCCCGCTTCTTCCTGATGTTTAAGTTGAAAAATATGAGTGTCAGCAAGTGCCACTGCACGTCCTGCATTTTCTAATACTTTTTCATACTGCCCCAAAGCTAAATATGCTTCTGCCAATAACGTCTTTAATAAAAATTCGGACTGTGGCAAGTTGTAAAACATTTTGCGAACACTAAATACCAGTGGCGAGTTATTTTCAAATTGCAGATAGCCGCCATCCGCAGCAACACGGTGAGATAATCCAGTATGGCATTTAAAAAAGGCCTTAAATTCCCGAACCTTTACCAAGCTTTGGCATACATAATAATGTTCTTGTACTGATAGTTTCTTTAAGTTTTTTGATGAGGCAGATGCAACCTGCTGATGCTCACCTTGCGCTGTTTTTCTAGAAATAGTGGTATTACAAGAAACGAGGCTTAACAAAGATAAAACAATAATAATACGCTTATAATTCATGGTATCTCTCTACTTACGATACCAATCACGTTCCCAGTTAAGGTATCTAATAATTAATCATCTCTATAAAGTAATAATTCTAAGAATAAACAGCATTGCTGACAAATAATTTTTTGATGAACATCTCTAAAGAAAACCGTAAACTTACCGAAAACCTATCATAGAGGTAATGAATTATTGTATTTTTCTGTTTTCAAATATCTCCCATAATAATTATGATATTTATTCTTTCTTGACCAGATATATAGGAAGTCGATTAGTTTGAATACTGAATACCCAGAAAACTTAGAAGATGCGACTCAAATTGCTCGTACCGCGCTACCACTGGCAGGTAAACACGCCCTACCGATGAACCCTATCAATTACGCATTATTATATGAGTATGTTGTAGGAAAGAACCCGGAACTTAAAGCCTCATTAGATCAACTATTTAATGACGATCAACCCATCGACCACGAACAAATGCTTCACCAGTATAAAACTTATTTGCTAAACACTGATGAAGCAGCCATAAATCATGTTCGACAAGCTTTACTTGAACTGATGTCTTCAACTCAAATTTCCCTCAGTAAAATAGGTGAAGACTCTCATAGCTACATCGATAACCTTAATGATGCTGCTAGTGAATTAAAACAAGGCGGTGATATATCTGCCGCGACTGATGTTATTGCCAAATTGATTCAAGACACCTCAAATATGCAAGCATCCAGCCAAACCCTACAGAACCAACTTACTGAAACCAATAATGACCTTGCAAAATTACGCACCGAATTTAAACGCGTTAGACAAGAATCAATGGTTGATCCTTTAACTGGTATTCAGAATCGTAGAGCTTTTGATCATGACTTAGGAGAGTGTTGCCAGCAAGCTAAAATAGATCTAAAACCACTATGCTTATTATTAATTGATATAGACCATTTCAAATGCGTTAATGATAACTATGGGCATGTAGTAGGCGACAGTGTATTGAAATGTGTTTCAAAAGCACTTAATGATACAGTTCGTGGTGGCGATTTACTCGCGCGATATGGCGGTGAAGAATTTGTTATCGTCTTGCAAAATACGCCAATGGAAGGTGCAGAGCACGTTGCTGACAACATCTGTAATGTGATACGTAATCAATCAATGGATGCAAAAAGCGTTGGTAAAGATGTTGGACGAATAACTGTTTCTGTTGGCGTGGCTTTATTCCATACAACCGAATCAGAAGAGGAATTTATTTCACGTGCTGATACAGCATTATATCGAGCTAAAGAAAGTGGCCGGAATCGAGTTTGCACTCATACTATTAAATAATATTATTACCTATTATTTGAATACAACAATCCAAAATAGCCATAACAAATCCCTTGTTATTTATTTATAGGAACAATACCCCAAATTTTTTCTGCATATTCCTTAATTGCACGATCACTCGACAAATACCCCATCATGGCAACATTTTTAATTGCACTTTTTGCCCATGCATGCGGGTCATCATAAAGTTTATCCGCCTGAAGTTGAGCTTCCATATAACTCGCAAAATCGGCGCATAGCATATATTGATCATGTTCGAATAGCATATCGACAATAGGCTTGTAACGCATTAAATCATCATGTGAAAAATACCCAGCACCAATCATATCAATCGCTTCTTTTAAGCGTTGATCCTTGTTGTAAAAATCGCGCGAATAATAACCATGTTGCCATTGCTCACTCACTTCGTCCGTGTTCATTCCAAAGCTAAAAATATTATTTTCACCAACTGCGTCGGCAATTTCAATGTTAGCGCCATCACGTGTACCTATTGTCAAAGCACCGTTCAATGCTAGCTTCATATTGCCTGTACCAGATGCCTCCATTCCTGCTAGAGATATTTGTTCCGAAAGATCCGCTGCCGGAATAATGTCTTCCGCTGTAGATACATCATAATTTGGAATAAACACAACACGTAACATACCCATTACAACTGGGTCATTATTTACAATATCAGCAACATCGTTAATTAATTTTATGATTAGTTTTGCCATCGCATAACCAGGCGCAGCCTTGCCACTAAAAATAACCGTGCGAGGAACTAATTCATTAATGTCGCCACGGCGAATCATATTGTAGCGAGCAATTACATGTAACACATTTAGTAATTGACGCTTATATTCATGCATACGCTTTACTTGTACATCGAACATTGAAGAAGGATCTATTTTAATTCCCAGATGCATCTCAATTTGTTTAGCCAAATCATGTTTATTATTATGTTTTACTTTCATGAATTGCTTATGAAATTCAATATCATCCGCATGTGGCATTAATTCTTCGAGTCGTGATAACTCAGTTAACCAATTGCCTTTTATTTTGCTGCTAATTAATTTAGTTAATTTCGGGTTCGCCTGATTTAACCAGCGCCGAGGGGTAATACCATTGGTGATGTTTATTATTTTATTTGGATAAAACTCATCAAACTCTGAAAAAATTGTTTGGCGCATTAAATCTGTATGGATTGCAGATACACCATTAACTTTATGGCTACCGACTATTGCGAGATGCGCCATACGAATGCGTTTATCTCCAGTATCATCAATGATCGACATTCGCTGCAACTTACCCATGTCACCTGGGTATTTATGCATCACATCTTTTAAAAAACGATGGTTAATTTCATAAATAATTTCTAAGTGACGCGGCAACACCGATTCAAACAAAGGCACTGGCCAAGTCTCTAATGCTTCTGGTAATAATGTGTGATTTGTATATGAAAAAATTTGACTACACATTTGCCATGCTTGATCCCACGGCATAGCATGAACATCAACTAATATTCGCATCAACTCTGCTATGGCGATAGATGGGTGGGTATCATTAAGTTGAATTGCAACCTTATCTGCTAACGCTGAAAGTCCTTCGTGATTTCGCCCATGCCGATTTAAAATATCTTGCAGTGAAGCACTAACAAAAAAATACTGTTGCTTAAGCCGAAGTTCTTGTCCCATGATGGTGGTGTCATCGGGGTACAGTACTTTTGATAGGTTTTCTGATTCATTTTTTTCGGCAACCGCTTTAATGTAATTGCCTTCATTAAAATATTTTAAATCAAAATCACGCGACGCCTTGGCTGACCATAAACGCATATTATTAACTGTGCCATTTTTGTATCCCGGCACAGGTGTATCTACTGCCATCGCCATCACTTCTTCAGCATCTATCCAGTGATGTCGCATACAGCCATGCTCATCACAATATTCTACTGCCTGACCACCGAATTTAATTGGATACAATAATTCAGCTCGCGGAAATTCCCACGGATTACCATAACGTAACCAGTTATCCGGATGTTCTACTTGCCAGCCATTTTCTATGCGCTGATTAAACATGCCGTATTCGTAGCGTATGCCATAGCCATAACCAGGCATTTGCAAGGTCGCGAGTGAATCAAGAAAACAGGCGGCTAGTCGACCTAAGCCACCATTGCCTAAGCCTGCATCTGGTTCCAGTGCGCGGATCTCTTCCATATCTACACCGACTTCATGCAAAGATTTTTCACACTCATCCTGCATACCAAGATTAAGCATGCCATTCATCAAGGTTCGCCCCATTAAAAATTCAAGCGACAAGTAATAAACACGTTTTACATCTTGCGAGTAATAACGCTGCATGGTTTCAATCCATTGTTCCATTAAACGATCTCGAACCACATAGCTTGCTACATTCAACCAATCGTGAGGGGTCGCCGTCGACAAATCTTTACCTACCGAATACTCAAGCCGATTCCCCAAAGAATGCTTAATCTCTTTTATATTAGAAGTGAGTGCCGCAGTTTTAGCACTATCCGAACTTTTTTTTGCCATATCCCTATCCTCGCAAAGCATCAGATTTTCACCAAAATGGGTAATAAATATCGGTATATCATCCAAAATCTCAAACTACACTGATTTGTAATGATATATAACCATATAATTTACAAGGTAAAAGCTAAAAAGGTGACTATTTAATAAACAATGTTTTGACAGAAGCCTATTTTGACGGGATGATCGGTATAGGGGAGCTTTAAAATGATAGATACTAGTGAAGCAAAACAAATGGATTTCGATAAGTGGCTAGAGTTAGCCATGAATGACCCCGAGGGCTTTGAGAGTGCGCGTACAGTCGCTATTCAAGGTTTTCTTGAGTCGATACCTAACAATTCACGACAGCGTTTAACAGGGCTTCAGTGGCGTATTGATATGATTCGCCAACGCAGCAAAACGCCCATGGCTGCCTGCCAAGCTATTTATAGCATGATGTGGGATCAATTAGCCGGTGATGAGGGTATGATTGAATCACTGAAATCTTTTGCTAGCGGCTCTTTTAGCCCTCCTGAAGCTCGATTTAACGCAAATATTTTACCGTTTCAACGTCAATTAGACGAAGAAGGTGAAGTTAGCTGAATCTGGCACTTGCCGAACGCAGCAGTTTTCCGTATTATGCGCGCCCTTAACACTGCGTCACAGGGACGCATCGATTCTGAGGAAACAGGACAATGAAGCCAGAGATTCATCCTTCATATGAGGCCGTAAAGGTCACTTGTAGCTGTGGTAACAGCTTTGAAACAAATTCAACTGTCGGCAAAGACAGCCTGACTATCGAAGTCTGCTCAGAATGCCACCCATTCTTCACAGGTAAGCAAAAATTACTTGATACAGAAGGTCGTGTTGATAAATTCAAGCAGAAGTACGGTCGCCGCAAAGCCTAATTTGCATGCAGCTACCACTGCTTATAAAGGCGCTCATTGTTGGGCGCCTTTTTTATTGGCTGTTATTTTCCGTTTCGGCATATGCCTCGCCACTTTGCCCTCCAACGCACATCGATAGACAGGCTCAAGTACGCTACGTCCACGACGGTGATACTTTATTTCTAAAAAGTGGAGAGAAAGTTCGCTTAATCGGTATCGATACACCCGAACTTGCCCGCAAAGGCCGCCCAAACCAACCGCTTGCCATACAAGCGCGAAACCGCCTTAGAAAGCTGCTCGCCACAAGTCAAAACCAAGTTAAGCTAAAATTTGATGCCGAAAGACGTGACCGTTACGGAAGACTACTGGCTCACTTGTATACCTCTGATGGAAATAGCCTATCCGCACAGTTGCTTCAAGATGGCTTTGCGAC
>JALTKP010000051.1 GCA_027078075.1 Gammaproteobacteria bacterium
TTATACTCATTTTTTTCAGCCTTAGTTTTATTTCAGGCTGTGATACATCAGCGGATGAACTTGCACTACGTAGCAATATCACCTCAATGCGTGAAGCGATCACATCGCATAAACCAGAACAACTTATCCAACATATAGATTCCACATACAAAAGCCCCGCACATAAAAACTTTAAAGCACTAGACACCTTTGTTAATTACCACCTTAATAACAACCGCATTATTCATCTTTATTTAGCTGATATAGAAATTGATATTGATGGCGACAAAGCAAAAATAATCTTTTACAGCGGTGTTGCAGGTGGAGCTAATCAGATCCCTGAGAGAGGAAGACTCTTTAAGGTAGGAACACGCTGGTTAAAAACAGATGGGCAATGGAAAGTAACACAAGCCAAATGGCGGCCTGCATTAATACCAAAAAAATAAGATAAAATCAGTTAGCAACTATTCGTCAACAGTACGGAAATCTATTTCACCAAAATCACCGGTGTCATCCCATTCATTTCCAAACGTATCTGTAATAATCACACTTTGATGAATGCCTTCAATAGGCACTCGGTCATCAAGATCTTTATCTATATCTCTAAATTGTTGATCACGGCTTACTATAAACTCTTCACGATCATTATGATGCGTCCGATTCATATTCTACACCTCCCACTTTAGTTGCTATGGAAATTGCAATCTACTTTCTAAACCATCCTAAAAACTGTCGAAACTTGTTAACTAATTAAAGACCTATCTAGCTAAAAAAAATAGCTAAATATTTTTATCAGACTGATAAAGCATTTGAATAGGATTGAGGTGTTTTGAACTCATGTCCTTGCTTAAGACAATCATTTAACCATTTCTCTGCAAAGGAATTTAGACGCCATTTAATATCGGTATCTAAACCATGATGCCAGGTATAGGTACGTGCATGCGCGGGACATGCACCGTCTTGATTAGCAATCGCTTCTGCTACGCGTGCATCATGAGAAATTCTTAACCACAAATCAGGTGCGGGTAATGAAGCAGGTCCAGCCATAAATTCATGCGTTAAAGAGATAACGGTCGTGTAAGGGCTGCGTTCAATAATACGCAGATGTAAATCAGCTGCATTCAAAACTGATGAAACACTAACATCCATCATTTTTTGCAACTGCGGAATTAATTTCAATAGTAATTGATAATTAATTTCATAGAGCCGTTCTAAATCATGACTGCGCTTATGATTAATAGTATGACTCATCTGTCTCGATTCCAAGTATTCATAATGCTAACTATCGTCGAGTCTGCCACAGAGGTCAATCTTGACTTTGCTGTTCTTGCCACCTACGCAAACGAGCATTAAGACGTGCATGCGCCTGATTCAATAATTGACTAACGCGTGATTCTGTTACTGCAATAATTGAACCTATTTCTCGTAGGTTTAATTCCGATTCATAGTAAAGAGAAATAACAATACGTTCACGGTCAGGTAAGCCTGAAATAGCATGACTTAAACTTTCTTTAAAACGTGACTTAACTAATAACTGACTTGGATCACTGCTGGTATCAACTAAACCGGGTAAAAAATCTTCTTTATCTAAACCATATTGATCCATGCTAACGATACAAGCATGACTGTCTTGTAAAATTTGATAATACTCATCCATATCAATGCCAAGTTCTTGAGCAATTTCTTGATCACGAGCATCACGGCCGGTTCTACCTTCTATCACCCGAATAGCTTCCGCCAAATCACG
>JALTKP010000052.1 GCA_027078075.1 Gammaproteobacteria bacterium
AAATGGTAAGGATGTAAGGGATCTGGTTTCCAGGGGGCAGCAAAAACTTTTGGTTTATGCGCTTAACCTTGCTCAAGTTAGCTTGCTAAAGCGTATAAACGGAAAAGAAACAATGTTGTTACTGGATGACCTTGGTTCTGAATTAGATTTAGGTCATTCCGCTAATTTATTGACCTTACTGGATCAATCCTTTGGTCAGGTGTGTATAACCACTGCTAACCTTAATACCATACCGCTGGCAGATATGAATGACGTGAAATTGTTTCACGTGAAACATGGTTCAATTGAAGTAATTAACGAGTTGAGTGTAAATAATGACGAATAGTGATAACAGTTACGATTCTTCCAATATTAAAGTACTAAAAGGGCTTGATGCAGTTCGAAAGCGACCAGGTATGTATATTGGTGATACAGATGATGGCACTGGTTTGCATCACATGGTGTTTGAAGTAGTTGATAATTCAATTGATGAAGCCTTAGCAGGTTATTGTGACGATATCAGTGTGGTAGTTGAATCTGACGGCAGTGTGACTGTATCCGATAATGGTAGGGGTATACCCACCGATATTCATGAAGAAGAAGGTGTTTCAGCAGCAGAGGTTATTTTAACTGTGCTTCATGCAGGTGGTAAATTTGATGATAATTCTTATAAGGTTTCTGGTGGATTACACGGTGTTGGTGTTTCTGTTGTAAATGCTTTGTCTGAAAACCTCGAATTAACCATTAAAAGAGCAGGTAAAGTTTACTATCAACAATACAAATTAGGTGTTCCAGTGGAACCGTTGAAAGTAATTGGTGAAACCGAAGAAACAGGGACACAGATTCGTTTTAAGCCAAGCCAAGATATATTCTCAGATACCGAGTTTCATTACGATATTCTATGTAAGCGTTTACGCGAGCTTTCTTTTTTAAATTCTGGTGTTCGCATTCGAGTTGCTGAACCCATGAAGGAAAAAGAAGATTTATTTGAATACGAAGGCGGTATTAAGGCTTTTGTAGAACATTTAAACTCTTCTAAAACGCCTATCCACGAAAATGTGATTTATTTTACTGGCGAAAAAGATGATATAGGTATTGAAATCGCTTTACAGTGGAATAACTCCTATCAGGAAAATATATTTTGTTTTACCAATAACATTCCTCAAAGAGATGGTGGGGCACATTTAGCTGGATTCAGAAGCGCGTTAACACGTTCTCTTAATCAGTACATAGAAAGAGAGGGCGTAGCCAAGAAAGCCAAGGTTGGCGTCTCTGGTGACGATTCCAGAGAGGGTTTAACAGCGGTGTTATCTGTTAAGGTACCCGATCCTAAGTTTTCTTCCCAGACCAAAGATAAATTGGTGTCTTCAGAAGTGAAGAGTGCTGTGGAATCCATGATGTCAGAGCATTTGCAGACTTTTTTAATGGAGTTTCCCCAAGAAGCAAAGGCAATTACTTCTAAAATAGTTGATGCGGCCAGAGCCAGGGAAGCTGCACGCAAGGCAAGAGAGTTAACGAGACGTAAAGGTGCACTGGATATAGCAGGTCTACCAGGCAAGCTAGCGGACTGTCAGGAAAAAGACCCTTCTCTTTCAGAATTGTTCCTGGTGGAAGGGGACTCAGCGGGAGGCTCCGCAAAACAAGGGCGAGACCGCAAAAATCAGGCAATTTTGCCACTAAAAGGTAAAATTTTGAATGTCGAAAAAGCGCGTTTCGATAAAATGATATCTTCCGTTGAGGTAGGAACCTTAATTACCGCACTAGGCTGTGGTATTGGTCGGGAAGAATTTAATATCGACAAATTACGTTATCACAGAATAATTATCATGACTGATGCTGATGTGGATGGATCTCACATCCGTACACTATTACTCACCTTTTTTTACAGACAAATGCCAGAAATTATAGAGCAAGGATACGTGTATATTGCTCAACCCCCCTTATATAAAGTGAAAAAAGGTAAGCAGGAGTCTTATGTAAAAGATGATGCTGAACTGAATAACTATTTGCTTCAACTTGCCTTACAAGGCGCTAGCTTAGTGACGGATGAAAATAGTCCTATGATTGGTGGTCAGGCTTTGGAAACCTTGGCTTATGAGTATCAAGCCGTTAAAGCAACTATTGAACGTTTATCTGCCCGCTATAATCGGGTGGTTCTTGAAAAACTAATTAATTATCCGGCTTTCCAATCTTCATTTATAGAAGACGCAGCTCAATTATCGGAGTGGGTTAAGGGGCTAGAAACTGAAATTAATAAAAACAGTGATCAGCATATTAGTTATTCACTTACTCTATGCGAAAATGAAGAAGACGGGCTATTTAATGTAAATATTACCAAGCATAATGTCACGAGTTCCTCTGTTGTAAATAAAGATTTATTTTCTTCTACAGAATACGCAAACTTGGTTAAACTAGGTAATAGCCTTGCAGATTTATTTACGGATTCGTCCTATGTTAAACGTGGTGACAAACATTATCCGGTTAGTTCTTTTGCTGATGTGTTGAACGTTTTATATACAGAAGCTAAGAAAGGGCAGCATATCCAACGCTACAAAGGCCTGGGTGAAATGAATCCCGACCAGCTTTGGGAAACGACTATGAATGCTGATACACGAAACTTGTTACAAGTACGAATAGAGGATGCGATTTCTGCTGATGGAGTCTTTTCTACCTTGATGGGAGATCAAGTAGAGCCTAGAAGACATTTTATTGAGCAGCATGCGCTATCTGTTAGTAATCTGGATATATAATTGATTCCTGTTTTAAAATTTCTAGTGTCAGCAGTAATCAAACTGCTGACACTTTCTTATATTTATCAATTATTTATTCTTAATTATCACTTACTAGCGAGTTTTTTATGGCTTTTAATGTTGAAGAGTTTGCTTGGCCATCAATCATTAATTTATGATCCCTTTGAAAGGCTTTAAGAGCAGCTTCAGTTCTTGGTCCCTTGAATCCATCGGGTAATCCTGGATCATACCCGGCTTCTATTAGTGCTGTTTGGATTGATTGAACAATATTCTTGCTTTTATTTTCTTTCACATTGGGATTAAACTTCAAGCTAACAGCTGCACTACTAGTGAAGGTAAAGCCAAGCAACAGTAAAAAAATGGTAAATATCAGGAATCGTTTGATTGCTAAAAAGAGCATGATGTTTCCTCCCTCATAAAGTGATCAAAGACGGAGTAAAACAAAACTCTACATTTCGTGTAAATGGGTTTTGTCTTTATTCAGCAAAAAAAGATTTTACTTACACTTTTATCGTTAAATTATTCAAGAGTTGTTGCATGGGTATTTTTTAGTTTTTGTAGTAATTCATTTAACATCTTTTTTTGTTTTTCTATTTGTTCCAATGTACGCTTTAATTCTGTTTTTGCCAAAGCAAGTTTTTCAGAGTAGTTTGATGTATCTTCCTGGTACCAATCCATGGAAAAATCACGTAGCAGTTTTTCCTGAATTGCAGGGAATTGAGTTATTTCATTTGCCCAAAAAGTAGCATCAGCTCCGATTATTTCCAAAACTCCAACTTTTAGTGTTTGCCAGTTAGCGCCTGGGTCGCCAAACTCGTTAGCAAAGTTCGAAAACGCTTTGCGGCGTTCGATGACAGATATGTTTTTATCTTTAACGATTTCTATTCGTTTCAAAATGTCGAAATACTGATCATTGGCCTGAACAACTGCTGGATCAACTGCTTGAGCTGAAACAGGTAGTAATAATCCCAAATAAAAGAGTATATTTTTCATCGTCTTTTCCCTTGAGCTTAAATCTCGAATAAATTTTAGGCAATAAAAAACCCGGATAGCACCGGGTTTTTTTTATGTTGATGTTGCAGCATTATTCCTGGTGATAAGAAACAAGGCGTTCTACTTCATTTTTTGAACCTAAAATAACAGGTACCCGCTGGTGAATAGCTTCAGGTTTAACATCCATAATTCGTTCCCGACCTGTTGAACTTACACCACCGGCCTGTTCAACAATGAAAGACATCGGGTTTGCTTCATACATCAAACGTAATTTACCGGGCTTTGATGGGTCTTTAGTGTCGAATGGGTACAAGAATATGCCGCCACGGGTAAGTATACGGAAAACTTCACCAACCATAGAGGCAACCCAGCGCATGTTGAAGTTTTTGTCTCTTTCGCCAGTAACACCATCAATACATTCTTGGACATAACGTTGGACTGGTGTCTCCCAGAATCGCTGGTTAGACATATTAACGGCAAACTCAGCAGTATCTTCCGGAATAGTGATATTTTCATGAGTGAGCTTAAATTCACCGGTGCCTGGGTCCAAAGTGAAACCAACAACACCATTACCAGTGGTTAAAATCATTAGGGTTGATGGGCCATATAGAGTAAAGCCGGCACAAACCTGCTGAGTACCGGGGATCAAGTAGTCTTTAAGCTTAGGATCGCTAACACCTTCTGGGCACTTAACGATTGAAAAAATAGAACCAACCGTGATGTTAACGTCGATGTTGGAAGAACCATCCAATGGATCAAAATACATCAGGTAAGGGCCACGAGGATATTCAGATGGAATGCTGTAAACATCCTCTTCTTCTTCAGAAGCCATACCTGCCAGATTACCACTGAATTCTGTACGGCGAATAAACATTTCATTGGACATGATATCCAGTTTTTTTTGTACTTCACCCTGTACGTTTTCAGCTTCAGCTGAACCCAAAACACCGTAAAGTGCGCCATGGCTGATAGCGTCATGGATTTCTTTACATGCTGATCCGACATCATCAAGTAAATCAATTAGGTGAGCGTCTATCGCTTGCCCGGCGCGTTGTTCTGAAACTAAATATTGCTTCAGTGTAATGGTATTTTCCATTGTTTTTCCTTACATATAATATTTAAAACCGTATTTTGTGGGGCGAATAGTAGCACTTTAGCATTTAAATGTTAATTTTTCCGCTTAGCGGTATATTCGAGAAGGCCCGAACCAAAAAGACTTTATTTAGTCAGCGTTGTTATTTGCTGCATTTCATTTTCGATAGTGGTTTCCACTAATGTGCCAATTTCCTGTGCGGTTTTACCTTTTGGGTCGATGGGGGGTAGTATTGAAATAGTAATGACACCAGGTTTTTTAGTCATACTATGCTTGGGCCAAAATTCCCCCGCATTGTGGGCAACAGGTACAACCTGGCGGCCGGTAAATTCAGCCAGTCTTGCCCCGCCTAGCTTGTATTTTCCCCGCTTACCGGGAGAGATACGGGTACCTTCTGGAAAAATTACCACCCAACGGTTGGATTCAAGCCGCTGTTTCCCTTGTTCAAGGATTTGTTCCATGGCCTTTTTTCTTGCAGATCTATCAATTGCAATGGGATCCAACAATGCTAATCCCCAGCCAAAAAACGGTACTTTCAACAATGCTTTTTTTAATACCCAGATTTGTTGAGGGAAAATCAATTGTAATGCAAAAGTTTCCCAGGTTGATTGGTGTTTACATAAAACGATTGACGCTTGGCTTGGTATATTTTCCCTGCCTTTGACTTCATAGCTTAAGTCGCAAATTTTACCGAGTGCCCAAATATTGTATCTCGCCCATTGGCTGATAAATGCATAGCGTTTTTCAAAGGGTAATGGAAAAGTAAACAAAGCTGGTATTGAGAATAATACAGCTGAGACAACCATATTAATGAAATAAACAAATGATTTGAAAGATTGCATGTGGTTTTAGGTATCGAGTTAAAAGAAAGCTAATTATCCAAAGAAAGTAACATAGTTCAAGGCTTTTCCATTATTAGATTATCTATTGCTGCTTTTAGGTCTGGGTAAACGGCAATTTGGTTAGTATTTATCGCGTATTCGTATTCACTAAGTGTTTTTGCTCCTTTGCCGGTTTTAACTAAAATCGGTTTAGCTCCTACCGACATAGCTGCTTCAAGATCCCGATAAGAATCGCCAATGACGGGTATGTTATCAAGTGTTGTATTGAATTGAGCAGCAATTTGATGATATAGGCCGGGTAGTGGTTTGCGACAGGCGCATTCATCGTTTGGTCCGTGAGGACAGTAAAAAATAGCGTCCACCCAACCATCAAGTGGTTTAAGCAGACTTTTCATCTTGTCGTGCATTTGGTGCAGTACTTCTTCGGTATAAAAACCACGGGAGATACCGGATTGATTGGTCGCAACAGCGACTTTGTAACCGTGGTGATTAAGTTGGCTAATCGCTTCTAAACTACCGGGTAAGGGAACCCATTCATCTACTGTTTTTATATAATTGTCCGAGTCTTGATTGATGACGCCATCACGATCGAGAATGACTAATTTCATTAAATTTGAATCTGATAATAAAGAGTGAAAGTAAAATAAACAATAACACATAAAAGTTTAGGGCAGAAGGACGTATAACCGGCTGTGTTTCGCTTTCTACTCCTGAGGGACAATAACTACAATTAGCACCCACAAACTTACCGTTAATTTGAGTTGATGATTTTTTTCCTAAATTGACGGAACTGATTTCATAAATCTGCCGGTTTTGTGTTCGTACATCGGTTACATCTCTGAGTAGTGAAACATATGTGCCTGCACGTTCATTCCAAAGTTGCTTAACGACATGCAAAGTACCTGAATTATCGAATCCTACGGCCAGTGGATGAACTGCACCGGAACCATCTTCGGGTGAAAATACACCTTCCTCTTTTGACAAGTCAATATTGTAGACTGCTGCTTTGCTTAAATCACTAGGGTCGAGTAATACAATTTCACCGTCACCATATCCCGCACCGTCATATAAATAACTTAATGCAACGTAAATTTCGGAACTATCTGCACTAATGGCCAAATCTGAGGGATAACTGTCAGATAGAAATTGTTTAATTCCATTTTCAGTCAGCGATAAATTATTGGGAGTGTCGTAGTTATTAATCCTCAAATTGATTAGTTGCGCAGATACACGATTTAAAACATAGAGTTCATTGTATAGTTTATCAAAAACAACCGCATTTACACCGGCACCGGTGCCTAAAGAATAGCTGGCTACTTCTTGCATGGTATCTTGAGAAACATCTACTACAGATATTCCATCGTTGTTATTGCCATCAGTCCCAACAACAAATAAATATTTTTCATCATCTGAAAGTGCTAGTGACATACCTGAGTAGCTTAGATTTGTTAGTGATGTTTGTTCGAATGTTGATGTAGGGCCTTTAATACGTGTTATCCCATTGGCATGTGTGACATACAGTGAAGAATCATCTTTACTTATGGTTAAACTACGAATGTAATCCGCATTACTAATATTAAACGTACCCCTATTTTCATTTAGCTGAGTAC
>JALTKP010000053.1 GCA_027078075.1 Gammaproteobacteria bacterium
AATGCCAAACAATAAAACAGGGGAATAATGATAATTAACCATTCATCCTGGTTAATTAGATTGCGTCTTGCACCCTTCAGGATTGCAATATGACTTAAATTTCTTCTCTTCTCGCATAAGGCTCAGCGCCATAAACATGAATTGGCTCTGCCTTACCACGAACAACTTTTACACCGAGATCAACAAACTGGCGTTGCATATCGTACTTCATCTTCTTGTAAGCATCTTCAGAAACAATAACGCGATAGCCAAGCCGTTTTGTTAAACCGTCTAATCGGCTCGCTGTATTAACCGCATCACCAATAAATGTGTACTCATAACGTTCTTCTGAACCAATCGTACCCGCAATAACTTTACCAGTATGAATACCAATACCTATTTCTAATTGTTCCCCACCGGGCATCGTCAAATTATTTGCGTGTTCAATCATAGTGAGAGCCGTATTCACGGCATTTTCAGTGAGGTGTTCATTACTTTCAATGCCGTAAACCGCCAGTACTGAATCCCCCATAAACTTATTAATAATGCCGTGGTGAGTCGTCACTATCTTCGCCATTTGGGAAAAGTAAGCATTTAAAAAGAAAATAACTTCTTCTGCTGATGTGTTTTCTGTAAATCGCGTGAAATCGCGTAAATCACAAAATAAAATCGCGACATTATATTCTTGCCCATGTTTGAGTATGTTGTCATCGGTACTTAATAACTTCTCCATAATGCTAGGGCTAACAATTTTTTCTAATGTTTTGCTCAGCTGTTCTTTGTCACGTAGATTATCAATCATGGCATTCACTTGCTGTGCCAGTAAACCAAATTCATCTCGCGTAACAATCGGTAAATATTGGGAAAAATTGCCTGATTGCACGTTTTTCAGAACAGATAGCTGGGTAAAAAATACATGCTGTAAGTTTAGCGAAAATGAATGAATTAAACGCAGGGTCAAAACCAGCACAATACCAAACACAAAGAAGATATCGACAACAAAGACCTGTATTAACAGCTGATCATCAAGTAAGGCATTTTGCTTAAAATAACCAAGATCAACAAATGCCACCAAACCGGTTAGTGTCATGCCAATAAAAACAGTCACCGTTAAAAATAAACTTAGCTTGCTTGATAAGGGCGAAAAATTAAAATCTTGTTTAGGTTCGTGCTGCGCATGAACAAACCAAAATCGTTCACGTACCAAGGCATTATCGATGCTGGCAAAATAACCAATAATGAGTGTTCCCACGATAACCTTAATTGCGACTGCCATGGGTTGCATATAGAAAACACTGTGTGCAATAAACATGATGCCACTGACTAAAATATACAATGCCATATCAAACAAAAACTGGCGCTTTGGTCGCATTAATACTTCGGCTTTATCAACAATAATCGGTTCAAGAACATATTTGAGTAATGCAACGAATAAAAAAGGAACGAGATAAATGAAAATGGAAAATGGTGCTGCTTCACCCAAATAAGGTGAAATTCGCTCACCATATAACCCGAGAATGGCGACAGTTAAGGCAAAATACACATAGGCGGTGTACTTTGACGATGTGTCCATAGCTTGTTGTTCAAATGCTGTATTCATTATAAAGAAATTATAGTTAACATTTTCAATGTTTTTATTGTTATTAAGCAGCTAGTTAGCGGTGATATGCTGAGTTTTCAGCTATAAGCACTTAGATCTTTTGTCTAATTGGCTTAATCAAA
>JALTKP010000054.1 GCA_027078075.1 Gammaproteobacteria bacterium
GGCGTTGGCAAAGCAATTATCAGTATTGGTAAAGTATTTACAACAAGTAAAGACGGAAAAGAAAAGAAACTCAAACGCCGCGGTAAAGTGTTTGAGGGTGATACGATTAAAGTCGGCAAAAAATCACGACTACAACTTCGTTTTATAGATAACCAATTAGTTGTATTAAAAGAAAATACGGTTTTCCGAATTGATGAATACAAATTCAAAGACAAGAATGATAATAATAAAAGCGCGGCTTTAAGTCTGTTAAAGGGTGGCATGCGCAGTGTTACGGGATTAATTGGTAAATCCGCTCGTGATAAATACAAAGTAAAAACCCCTGTAGCAACCATGGGCGTGCGCGGTACGCATTACCTGTTGCAAGTTTGTAGTGGTGATTGTGGTGATGGTGTTAAAGGCCTGGTCGGCACAGTGCTTGAAGGTGAAATTGAAATGAAGAACGAGGGAGGTACATCTACTTTTGGTACCGATCAATTCTTCAACGTTCCTTCTTCTAATGAAGCCCCACGTACGATGACGAATCCTCCTTCTAGTCTTATTAGTCGTGCAGACGTGAAGCAAGATAAAGAAGATGAAGATGATAATGGAAATAAAAAAGGCAAAAAAGGTAAAAGAACAATAGTTAGAACAGCTAAATTAGCACCACCACAAAGGTCTGATTCGCCACGCCGCAGAATCATTGCTGGCCCACAAGGCCCAGGTGGTCCACGACTTCCACCACCACGAATAAACCCTAGCTTAGATCCTAATGCGACTCCCATTGGATTTATAACACCGACAGCAGCACCGGTTAATGCAGCGCTTATTATTTCAGGTATAAATGCAACAACAGGAATACCAGGTGGAGGTGGTGGTATACAAGGTGTTAATTCAACATCAATAGGCATTGCTACGGTTGCGGGTGTCGATAATCAACCAGTAGCAGCAAATATTGTTGGACCAACTAAAACAGTCACTTATGCGGTGCTAAGCAGTGGTGTAGCGGTTGGGCAAGGTGGCGATCCATTGGGCGTCAATTGGGGGCGCTGGCTTAATACGGATGTTGTCGCTCAAGAAGATGGCAATGATCTAAAATTGTTAACCGGTCTGGCTTTCATATATAGCGAAAATTTAACCCCCCTAACGGTTATTGGTGGTTTGACTAGTTCAACAACGTACAACACAGTTGCCGGTCCGAGTGTTAGAGATGAAACAGGTGCATTAGTCACGGGTACCCTGGGACTTAATATTGATTTTGCATCTTCTACTATTAGTGGCTTTAATGGAACGCTAACCGGGAATGGTCGTACATACAGTGTCGGATTAGATACACCCGGTTCCTTCCCACTATCTCTATTTTTGGCGGGCGATACGGTACCAATTATAGCCGGTTGTTCGGGTTGTCCTGATATGATTACAGTCGTGCTTGGTGAAGCAGGTGGCTTATTTGTAGGACCTGGAGCAGAAGGATTTATTGGTAGTTTTGGTTTGGGTGGAATTGGTATAACGGGTCAGACAATTGGTATTTCGGGTTCTAGATTCTTTAAGGCAACCACACCACCGATGTAATGATATAAGTTATTTAGTTGTGTGTTCGAAAGTACCATCCCATTCGTCAGTGAGTAGTAATAGATTCATGCTTGACATGCGATCCAGATAGATACTGTAAATCATTCT
>JALTKP010000055.1 GCA_027078075.1 Gammaproteobacteria bacterium
AACCGATTGTCGATGCAGGTATTGATGCATTGAAAGCTGGGCAAACTCATTACACGCCAACTATGGGGTTGCCAGCATTGCGTGAGGCAATTAGTGATTATTATCAGACTCATTATGGGGTAGATGTGCCAGCACGGCGGATTGTTATTACACCGGGTGCATCTGGGGCATTACAACTTGCTTTCAGTGTATTAATCAATCCTGATGATGCAGTAGTGTTAGCTGATCCCGGTTACCCATGTAACCGACATTTTGTGCGCCTCAATGAAGGTGAAAGTATTGCGGCTAATGTTGGTATTGAAACTCGTTATCAATTGAACTCATCTATTTTAAAATCGGCATGGACTGATAACACGGTTGCGGCAATGTTGGCATCGCCATCAAATCCGACCGGAACGGTTGTTAGCGCTGTTGAATTGGAATCAATGTATGAGTTTGTTAAATCAAAGCAGGGGAACTTAGTTGTTGACGAGATTTATCACGGCTTAACTTATGACGACAAAGCCAATACGGCACTATCTATTGCAGATGATATTTTTGTTATTAATAGTTTTTCAAAATACTTTGGTATGACTGGTTGGCGTTTAGGCTGGTTGGTTGTCCCTGATGCGTATATAGATGCAGTAGATAGATTGGCACAGAATATCTTTCTTGCGGCACCAACTGTTGCACAGTACGCTGCGCTTGCGGCATTTGAGCCTGAAACAATAGCGCTATTAGATAAGCATCGCGATGAGTTTGCTGAACGTCGTGATTTTTTATTAACGGCTTTACGCGAGATTGGTTTTGATATTCCTGTCACGCCTGACGGGGCTTTCTATTTATACGCGAATTGTGAAAAGTTTTCTTCAGATAGCTTTGAGTTTGTTAGTCAGTTATTAGAAAAAGCCGGTGTTGCTATTACGCCAGGGATAGATTTCGGTGATCATGAAGCGAATAAATATGTACGTTTTGCTTATACAACCAGTATCGAAAACTTACGAGAAGGTGTGCGTCGAATAGCGGAGTTTGTTGCGGCTTAGTAGTCGACGACAATGCCTAATAATTTTCTCATAATAAAAAGTCTTATTTCAAAATCGACTTTGTCTGATAGTTCTTTAAATTGAATGTAGATGTAATCGCTATCAATATTTCTGTCAACAATCAAAATGGGTGAAGATTTTCTGCTAGCAGGTCCCTCACCGTCATCAACACGTGCATGAGTGAAGCCAGTATTCCGCTGCCAAGTTAAAGCATGTTCGTTGCGGTGCTTGTCGTAGCAAAATTCAAAACGAACCAATTCTTTATCATCATGCCAAGCAAATAAATCAGCTGACTGACAATTAAACCAACGCTTAGTGAGCTTACCATCTTGTTGTAAGCCGCAAGTCACTTCACGCAGATGATCTTGGCTCATTGCATTTACTCTATATCAAATTCTTTAAATGACATAGCTGTTGCACCAGCAATAGCAACAGGAATAAGAATAAAATTAATAACAGGTATCGACATCATGAGCATAGCTGAACCACCAAAACCAAATGCCATGAAGCTTCGTTTGCCTAAACGCTGGCGTAATTCAGTAAAGGCAATGCCATGATTATCAAACGCATAATCAGCGTATTGCACTGATAGGATCCAAGCGGTAACAAGTAGCCATGCAATCGAGGCAATAACATT
>JALTKP010000056.1 GCA_027078075.1 Gammaproteobacteria bacterium
GTGTAATATGCGGTGGTCGGGAGCATCTTTTCTACACAGATACTCTCGGCCATTTAGCAGACATTCAAAATATGTACGTGCTTGTCTCTGAATCAGCGGAAGCCGCCGTTCGGCAAGTCATTCAATTAGGTTGAGCTCGTCCAAAATCGGACATTTTTAATCGCATCTGCCCCTCATTTATTTCTAACTCAATAAAATAACCGGCCCGCATCTTATTAGCCATTAAACTTTATTTCACTAAGTTTTTCTTTAACATCGCTCCAACTAGGTTTGGATTCTGCTTCCCATGTAACACTTTTCGATTTACCGATATGTTTTACGTTTTTCATTGCATTAAGGTGATGCCCATTACTTCGGAATAACTTCATGGCTTCAACGCTTTCCCAGCCCGTGAGAGTACGAAAACCATTGAATTCTACAAATAACAAGCCCTCAACTTTACTGAGTTGTGTTTTTATATTTCGTATCCTTGGAATAAATCGAATAAAACCAAAAATGCTTTTTATCTTTATTTGAGTAGCTGTAATTACCATGATTTTTTATTATTTCCTAATACCAAGCTAAGGGAGGAAGATCGGCCTTTTTACGTTCTTTGCAAAAAAGTACATATTCTCGAAATCTCTCTTGAATATTTTATTATACTTGGTTGTAAATTACTGGCATTTGCCCTTTCCACTTATCCCACAAGTCTTCGTTTGCTACTAGGGCTGACATAAAGTTTGCTACATTAATGCGGCTAGAAGGAGCAGAATCAAAAATAGCATTTCTAATTGGTGAAGAATAAATGTCGTAATTGGTAACGTTTATTTCATCGGTAAGACTATCAGGGCGAACGGCTGTCCATTTAATGTACTTGTGATTTTGACCAATATGGAGACGTAAAAAATCAGCTGCCTTTTCATTATCCACATGCGGAGGAAGCAGTAAACGCAAAAGTGATATTACGAAACGTTGTGAAAGAGGCGGTTTTTCAGGGATGTCACGGTTACAATTGCCTGTTGTATTCATTAAAACAAACTTAATTTTCCTAGTTGGCTTCATTGACTCTATTGTTCGAGAAATTTTTATGACCGTATCGGTTACAAGTCGTCTTGGGCTGCCAAACATGCCTTTGAATGTTAAGTTATGCCCTAAACATGAAACTACGGCATCGCATCCCTGAAGAATTGAGGTAAGGTCACTTTCTGAAACTTCGGATATGTTTGCTTCTATTATTTGCAAATCAGGCTGAGCAGCAGCTTCCTGAGCTAGAGAGTTTAAAGAACGGACAATTGCGACAACCTTCATCTCTTTTTGAAGCAGTTGCTGTACTACTAACCTACCTGTAGCTCCGCTTGCACCTAAAACTAATACTTTGTCCATTCTATCTCCGTTCTCTTTTTATTATAGGTACAACCGTTCATTATGTGAAGCCAAAGGACTGCCTTCAGTATTCTCTAGACTACTCATCACAAGCAGTCATTCAGTTTTTCTTCCCTAACTTCCGCGCATCAGGAAGCAGCCGTTCAACGATCTAGCTCAGCGGCAGGGCAGGTAGACCACGATGAAATAGAATGTTGCACTTATGACGAACCCGACACTAAGGGAATGTATAACTAATGAGTAGTTAGAATCAGGTACGGTATACAGCGATAGAACAAAGCCAATACCTGTTAGGAGCAGCAACGCTATTTTTTTATTTTGGTTAATCATGCTGTGATCTCTGTTCTTGAAAGATAACGCATTGCCGCTGAGCAAGTTGTTATGTGATTTTCTGACTTCAATTTAATAGATTGGACCGCTCATAGACTCATATTATATTTTCTCATAATATGAGTCTACACCTTCTTGAGAAAGCATGTTTAACCATTGCTCCATCTCTTCTTTTGAAAATGAATTCACAAAGTTTTCATGATCATCTTTGTTTTCCCATTCTTCAACTAATGTCAATTTATTCTTATCTTCAATGTCTCTATAGCATTCGTGGGTAATGTACCCTGCAGCTTGCTTTAACCCTTCAAAGGATGCTATTAAATTATTCGTATGCTCTGGTTTAGCATGTAGCGTACCAATATGTACAATTGTTTTATTACTCATTTTGATCTCCTTGGTTTGTGTATTGTTGCAGGTATTTTTATGAATTAACTCATAACATTATTTAATTTATCTAAAATATTCCCCCAACCACCTTCATGGTCAGAGCGTGTTTTTTCATCGACGAACTTAACATGAGATAGTGAGACATTTGTTTTGTTACCATCTATTTTTGTGAAATTTAATGTAACAATACTGTTATCCACTGAGCAGTGAGACACCCAAGTAAAAACCAACTTATCTGGTCGATTAATCTCTAAATATTTTCCCGTATGTGGTAGCTCATCGTTACCAACATGCATAGTAATTGTAAAATCACCTCCTTCGCACGCATCGTTTTCTATATCAGACTCAAGCATGCCAGGCATAGGCATCATAAATAGTGATAACATTTTTGGGTTTAACCATGCATCAAATACTTTTTCAATTGGTGCATGGATTATTTTATCTACATTTACCGTTAGATCAGTCATTTGAACCATCTCCATTCTTCATTAATTCATCAAGTTTAATTAAGCGTAATTCCCATATAGATTTAAGTTCCTTAAACCAATTTTCAGCTAATTTAATTTGTTCTAAATTTGCTTCAATCCAATGGCTTCTACCGATGGTTTTACGAGTGACAAGTCCAACTTTCTCCAATACTTTGATATGTTTTGATATTGCATTAAGAGACATATCATAATCGCTGGCTAAGTCTGTAACCCGGCTAACACCTTGCTGACAGAGCTGCGTTAAAAGAGAGCGACGTGTCGTATCGCTCACTGCTTTAAGGAGTCTAGAAAGATTTTCATCGCGCTTATATTCAACCATAGAGTTGAGTATAGTCTCGATTGTAATTGGTTGTCAACCAATGGGTTGAATATTATTTTAAGAAGAAATTTCGGGAGGGTGTTTTTTACGCATAACGCCATGCATCAGCGGCATTTCATAACGTCTTACTCGTTCCATTATCTAGTCAAATGTCAATTGGGTGTGGCAAGTCTGGCTTAAATAGTTCCAACATCCAGTCATCAATAGATAAGTGAACATCTTTTACTTTTTCTACCCATTTCTCTGAATACGTGGATTTACCAGCCCCTTGTGGGCCAAATAACCAAGGGAATATGTTTCATATTTTCCTCAATTTCAATTACATGCAATTCTCTGCTGAAGATCTAACATTTAAATAACCGGCATATTTTCAGAGAGAAGAATTTTTACCTCCTTAAACGCAATATCTCTGAGAGGAATTATCGACATATATTCTTCGTTTGTAAAAACTGATTTGGCTACCTCATAAGATGGATATTCTATAATAAAGACCACGTGAGGCATTTCTCCTTGGCCTAAATTCTCGCTGATCACATACTTTCCTAACAACTTTCCACCATTCGCTTCTCCATTTGAATTAGAACGCTGAGAATATTCTTTAAATTCCGGTGTATTTTGACCACCTTCATTGAAGGTTCCTTGCAATACTGCTATACATGATTTTTCTATATTCATTTCATTTTCCTTATTAGAATATATAAATTAATTCTTCATTACCTTTTTTTTAACTGCCGCTGGAGCTATTTGCTATATTTTTTGATTTGGCAAGCACATTCTAGTTTACCCATCTCTTACGCTTAACTAGTTTTGAATACCATATTAGAAATGCTGCGATTAGTAACGACATAAAGCTGCCAACCCAGATATCTACAGCACTGCTTACCTGAAATGTATGAATGTTTGTAATTAACACACCAAGAAACGATACGATAAACAAGTAATATGCAACCGCTTTTTTTAACAAAAGAAGAATTTCTGCGAGCACACCCCCAAACACAGCAATTGCAAAAGCTATAGTTGCCCATAGTGGGCGACTTGCTATTAGAGATTGTGCCGCTTCAGGATAATTAGCTACCAGTTCTGGATTAGTTTGCATAACAAAGTTAGTGCTTCCCATAACATTCCAGATTAATGCAACAATACAAATTCCCCAAAAACTCCAATGGGGTTTTATATGGATTTCATTCATTTTCTACTCCAGATATTTATTAACTGTTAACTATTAGGTAACGCCTCAAATTCTTTACGTTTTGACTCGAACCATTTTTCCATTTCTTCTGGTACTTTCATAAGTTCTTGCATTTTGCTCATGGCATTTAGATGTGCTTCATCTTGTTTTTGAAACATTTCTATTCCATGCTGCTTACTTATTTCAGCCATTTCTTCAAATGTCTCAGCACTAAATTTTTTCTCACAAGCTCCACCCAGTTGATTACAGGTCATTGTTTTCATGAAATTCTCCATTAAGGGTTGTCATCGGATACCTCTCTTATAATTAGGTTGTGTCAGAGTGACGAAAACTTCCTGGCGATACACCAAATACTCGTTTGAATGCCCTACAAAAAGCCGCCTCTGATTGATACCCCAAGCGGTCGGCAAGCACCGAAAGAGGATCTGATGTTTCTTGAAGTTGCGCGCGGGCGAGTTTCATACGCCATTGTGTGAGGTAACGCATCGCTGACTCCCCCACCAGACTAGTGAAGCGAGCCGAGAAACCTGAGCGCGACATACCGATCTCCTGAGCGAGAGAGGCCACGGTCCAGTCTTTTTCAGGTTTACGATGAATCGCAGCAAGTGCCTTTCCAATTTGATTGTCGCGCAGTGCAGCAAGCCACCCCTGATCCGCTTCCGGTGCAGAATCGATCCACGAACGTATTGCCTGAATGATAAGTATATCAGCCAAATGCGTAATGACCGTTTCTCCACCTGGCCGTAGTTCCCTTGCCTCACGGGCGATAAGTCGAAGTGTGCTATGTAACCAACCATCTTCATCATCAACCCAGCTATTAACATGTAATACCTTAGGTAGCATCTTGATGAGCTGTTGGCCTGCCACATGATCAAAACGAACAACGCCACAGGTGAGTTGTGTTAATTCACCCGTACCACCAAAGCGCATGATCTCATAACGATCGCTTATCTGCTCGACAGGAATATCAAACAGCGGTACGACCTCATCTGTTGGACTGTTGCGAATACAATGTCCATGACCGTGGGGAACGAGCGCCAGGCTGCCCTGCTGAAGCAAACAGGGCTCCTCACCTTCAACCTCAAGCCAACACTGACCCGAAGTAACAATGTGAAACATCATGCAGTCTTCAAACGGAGGCAAGTCAATGCCCCAAGGTGCAGTTAGTTCGGCCCGGCTATATAGGGTACCAGTCAGTCGAAGCAGATGCAGAGTTTCACCAAGTGGATCAGTAAAATTTGAGATTTTAGTATTGGCACGCTTCATAGTTTAAATACTGTCATAACATTTAACTAAAAGTCTACACTAGCAGACGAATTGTCAATAAATATGGACTTATAGTGATTGTTAGTCTTTTCTGTGTCATCCATAGTTGCATTCATGGTGAAGCTTATTCATCGTCAAAACCCAACACCAGCGAACACAGGAGATGGATATCATGAAAAAATCACCCATTCTAATTATTGGTAAAAACGGTAAGACAGGTGCTCGCGTAAACCAGCGTCTGCAAGCACTTGGGTATTCGACACACGCTGTTTCAAGGTCTACTACCCCAACATTTGATTGGGAGAATCCTGCAACATGGGCACCAGCCATCAAGGGCGCCAGTAGCGCATATGTTACTTATCAACCTGATCTTGCCGTACCGAATGCCGAAGCAATTATCAAAGAATTTGTGCGAGTAGCCGCTGAAGCTGGATTGAAACACATTGTTATGTTGTCAGGTCGAGGTGAGGAAGGTGCACAGCGCGCTGAGAAAATACTTATGGATAGCGGTATTTCATGGAATATTGTTAGGTGCAGTTGGTTTAGCCAAAACTTCAGCGAAAGCTTTATGTTGGATGGTATATTGGCCGGCGAATTACTCTTGCCTGCAGGCGACACTGTTGAACCATTTGTTGATGTGGATGACATTGCTGATGTTGTCGTAACAACGCTAACCCAGCCAGGCCATCGAAATAAACTGTACGAACTGACTGGTCCACGTGCCTTGAATTTTTCTCAATGCATCAAAGAAATTTCCGATGCACTTGGCCAGCCCGTGAAATACACGTATGTACCAGTCAATGAATACATCGGTGTTTTGCGCGAACAAGGTGTACCCGAAGATCTACAATGGTTACTGCATGAATTGTTCACAGTAGTCTTTGATGGCAGAAATTGTAATGTCATGTCAGGTGTTGAAGAGGTGCTTGGTCGACCCGCTACCGACTTCAAAACCTATGTACAGAAGACGATTGCATCGGGTGTATGGGATGCTGTATTCCAGAAAGAGTCAGCATGATGTCTTCTACTATTCTTACAGTGCTTTTGTGGGCCACCGCACTTAGCAGTGGCCTTATCGCTGGCGTTTATTTTGCCTTTTCAGGATTTATCATGAAGGCATTTAACAAACTTGATGCAACACAATCTATCATTGCCATGAATTCTATCAATGAAACAATAATCCGCTCATGGTTTATGCCATTATTCTTTGGCTCATCGATCATTTCAGTGATTTTAATTATTCTTTCTATTATTTATTGGACTGAAAGAGGTGCCGAGTTGATTCTAATAACTGGGGGCACCTATTTTATCGGTATGTTTATCTGCACAGTTTTATTTAACGTACCACTAAACGTTTCTCTCGAAAAACTAACGCCAGACAGCACCAATAATAAACAAATTTGGTCTCATTATTTTAAAACATGGACGAGCTTCAATCATTTACGGATCGTTAGTTCACTTGTTACTTGCATACTTTGTGTATGGCTTTTATCTAATTATTAAATGTGAATTACCATACAAATACATATCAATCATTCTTTTAGATGACCGTCCGCTTTCAGTATTCCCCAGACTACTAATCACAAGCAGTCACTCAGTTTTTTATCCCTAACTTCCGCGTCTCCGCGAAAACAGACCCTCAATTAACTCAAGCGTATGTCTAAAAAAAGACAACAGCGGTCGTTCTAATCGAATAAATTATTATGTGCGTTCTTTCCATGTTTGTGGGTTACGGCGCGCATGCAAAACGGC
>JALTKP010000057.1 GCA_027078075.1 Gammaproteobacteria bacterium
CTATCCCTAATAAGCATATTGTGGGTGAGATCATAAGTAATTCGCATGCAGACACACTTGCCGAAGAAACCGTAGGGATTTCCTATGACAGTGATCCACAACAGGCAATTCAGGTTATTAGTGATGCCCTCACCAAGGTTGAAAAAATAAGCGATACGCGTAAGCCACTCATTGGTATTGAAGATTTTGGTGATAGCAGTATTAATATTGGCATTCGGTTCTGGGCACCAACCAACAGTTATTTTGAAGCTCGCTATCAGGCAAATGCGGAAATTTATGCGGCATTAAAGGCAGCCAACATCAACATACCATTCCCGCAACGGGAAGTACGACTACTCGCGGAGCAAGCAGCCGACTAAATTTAGCCGTCTAGCTCAAGATCTTCGCGTACTGCGTCAAGACCGGCAACAGCACATTTTTCATCGGTCTTACCCGATGGTGCGCCACTCACCCCAATACCACCCATGATATTGCCAGCAATATTAATAGGAATTCCGCCCGCAGTAACAATCAATCCATCGAGTTTGGCAACCTGAAAGGGTTTGGTAAATCGTTCTTCTAATTGAGACAGTGGCACATTAAATGCCATGGCGGTATGTGCTTTTTGTTTACTGATGGGCAAGGTAATATCCATTGCCAGGCTATCACGCAAAACAACCTGCGCATGACCACCACGGTCAACAACAGTAACCGCAATTTGAACCCCTTCTTTACGACATTGTTTAATGGCAGCCTGGGCAATACGTAGTGCGGTATCCGTGGTTAAGCGTTTAATTGAAACAGTCATGGCATCATCGGCGTATAAAAGCGAAGAAAAACCGCTTAAACAAAGGATGAGAAGACTGATAAGCTTAAACTGTATGTTCATACTAAGATCCTTTTGAGTAAGTTAATCTTATGACTATTTAGCAATAATCACGTATTCTTTGTTCATGCATAATACGCTTTTGCCTCTTATTTTGTCATTATTACGAGATCAAACCGGTGGTTTGAGTGAGTATGAATTAATGCAAATGCTGGCAGAGTATGAGGTTTTTAGCGATTTTTCAGAAGAAACACAATTAGCGCTATTTCAGAAACATTTCGTGATCATGAATGCACTTTATGAACTGCAACATCAACTTTGGCAAGATGAGCAGCTTTACCTTGAAGTATCGCCGTTAAATATTCAGATAATGCTCTCAGTAAAATCAGGATCAGAACAAGCGATAATAATCTCAGAAACAGAAAAGTTAAGTGCATATTATCGAGACTGGCAAAACTTTGAGAATACCGATGAACAAGAAGTGATTAATTTATTAAGTCATTTCTGGCAAAAATATATCTCAATGGATAAAAGAGAATCAGCATTTGAAGTATTGGAATTGCCGCCTGATGCCGCACGGCAAGCCATTACAGAGAGTTATCGTCGACTTGCCGCACAGCATCATCCTGATAAAGGTGGCGACAAAGAAATGTTTATAAAAATTCGACAGGCATATGAGATCCTTAAAATTTAAAATAAGATCTTGACAGTTATTAAACTAAAGGCGCAGAATGCGCGCATGTTAAATATCAAGCAACACATTTGTGTGATTAAGCTGCATCGAGCACCGCGCTGGATGCAGGTACGATCCGTGTGTTTTGTAAAAATGTAATTGAATAGATAAAACAGTACA
>JALTKP010000058.1 GCA_027078075.1 Gammaproteobacteria bacterium
TATTACTGGGTATCTATATTATTAAGCTGTATGACATATTTATCGGATTTCATGAGCTCTGAACTATCACTTTAGTTTGTAGGAAAAATCCTACAATATATTTGTTTGAATAATATTTTGAAGTTTGATAGGTTAATTATTCAGTATCGCTAGCTGTAAAAAGGATATGCATAAATTATCATATGGAACGTTCCCGGGGTTATCATGATTTTTCGCACGCTAGGCATTGTAACTGTAGCGCTGATTGCCACACAGTTGATTATTGCGCTTTATAGCTCATCTTCCAATACGAATAAAACACCCCTTGTTGGCATTGCCTCAACTGAAGAGGTACTGCGACTTATTCGTGAAGGCAAGCGTGTTGTTTTTGTCGATGCGCGTGAAAAGGAAGAGTTTGAGGAGGAACGTATCCCCGGTGCGATTAATCTGACTTTGCGTGAGATCGATGATATGGCGCCACAGTTAATAGGCCAGGCCGATCTTGTTATTGCCTATTGCCTCAAGGATTTTCGTGGCTATGAAGTTGCGAAGGCATTAACCGAAGTGGGTATCTCAAATTTAGCGACGCTAAAGCATTCGGGTTTGAATGGCTGGAAATCCGATGGGCTTCCCTTGTATAAACCAGGTAATAATACCGAAGCTAATGCTCTTGCACATCTTAAGCAATGTGCCGATTCCCCATCCATGTGCCGAAAAGATGACAAATCTTGAATAATCATGCTATGAATACATCAACGATTCATGTAATAAACCGGTTAGAATTTAAAGATTTCCTGCTTATTGCGTTACTTCTAATTCCGGGGATTACACATATTCTTCATACTGGTGACTGGGTAGCCTACTTTCGTGATAACTCACTGGATGGACAGTTTCTGTATATTCTCTCCAAACTAATTGGGCTTTATGCCATTGTTCTGTTATGGCTGCAATTGATGTCGGGCCTGTTACGGATCCGTTTATTTGATGGGTGGAGCCCACTGATACATCGCAACCTGGGATTAGTGACGTTATCTCTGGTGGTACTGCATGTAACATTATTTGTTGCAGGCGTATCAATCCGCAATGGGCACTTTGCCTATAAATTGTTATTGCCGAATTTCTTTGGCCACTATTTTCAAAAAATTGTCGCACTTGGAGTTATTGCCTTATGGCTGCTGATCATTGCCACTGTTTTTGCAGTAATCCGAAACAGGCTACCTATTGTCTGGAAATGGGGGCACTGGATGATGCTTGTCGTTTTTGCGCTTGGTTTTATGCATAGCTATCTTATTGGCAGTGAAGCCAGGTCAGGCGGAATGCTATATCTTTATTATGTTATGGGCATATCAGGCATGATTGCCTGGTTATCACGAATATTCATGAATAAAAAAGCGACTTGCTGATAACGTACAACAGGAACAGGAGCAGGACAAATAAGTATTTCACCGAATAATAAAATATTTTTACCGTATTGTTATGCTCCGGATTTTTTATCTTACTTCATATTTGCTTAGTATGATTATTCAAATAATTATAATGAGTCTAACTCCCTGATATGTAGATCCTATAACTTTAGTATGTAGTCCAATTGCCTGCATGAAATTTTGTTTGAAATTTAGCCTATGGTTTGATAAGGTTTTTTTAAAGTTTAATAATATTGGCTCAATAAAAATTCT
>JALTKP010000059.1 GCA_027078075.1 Gammaproteobacteria bacterium
GATGAAATTTTACAACGTGCATTTGTGCTGTGGCCAATGGCGGAAATAGCTGCGGATTTAGTGCATCCACTGGTGAAAAAAACCTATGGAGAGTTGTGGACGGAATTTGATAAAAATAAAGAAAAGCTAGAACCAATAGAGTTTGAGTTTTAGTTTTATTCTTTTATAAACAGGGTGCGGTTTGTCGTTGTTTTGTGGTGCTGAGGTGATGGAGCCAAATAATCTCTATCCCCAGTGCCAGTAAGTTAAGCTGTTTTAGCTGTTGCGTAGGGTGGATCAAGCACAGCGGATTCACCAATGTGCAAGTATAACGGTGGATCCACTTCGTTTGATCCACCCTTGTATCTCTCTTGATACAGTGATTAGCTATCACTGTATCACAAGAACAGGGTGAGTTTGTATCCACCCGAAGTGCGATGACGCTGTGTCGTAGATTAAACCCCCTGTTCTTTTTGTCTTAAATAAACTGGATGGTATCCAAGTGCCTTTCATTTAAAGTGACACTGCATGTACAAGGGGAGCTAAAAGATGAATTTTCAGGTAGGAATTGATGTAGCTAAAGATAAGATTGATTGTTTATGGCTCAGAGATATTGAGTCACTAAAAATTAAAACTAAAGTATTACCCAATTCTCTTGCGGGTTTTGAACAGCTGAAAAGTTGGTTAGAGAAAAACATTACTACACAACTCGGTGAGATACATGTCAGTCTGGAAGCCACAGGCGTTTACCATGAGTCACTTGCTTATGCTCTGCATGCAATGGGAATAAAAGTCAGCGTCATTAACCCCGCATTTGTGAGAGATTTTGCAAAAAGCTTAGGCGTACGCAGCAAAACAGATAAGAAAGACAGTATGGTTTTAGCGCGTTACGGTGCCACGACCCATCCTAGGCTTTGGGAGCCAGAGCCGGATCATGTTAGATCCCTTAAAGCCTTACTGGCTAGGCTTGCAGCGCTTGAAACGGACTTGCAGCGGGAATTAAATCGTTTGGAAAAAGCACAAATCAGCCAGGCCTCTGACGCCGTTATTGAGTCGATAGAGTTAATGGTTGATCAGCTGCAAACTGAAAGCGCGCGTGTAGAGAAACAAATAGATGATCACATTGACAAGAACCCTGACTTAAAAAAGGACCGGGATAGACTTTTGAGCATCCCCAGTATTGGTCCAGCCGTATCACGGGAAATGGTCGCAGTGTTGCGCAGCAGAAACTTTACTCAAGCAAGCCAGGCAGCGGCTTTTATCGGCCTTGTACCGAAGCTATGGGAGTCAGGAAAAATGAAGGGTCGCACGACATTGTGCAAAAACGGTTCCGGGCGATTAAGGGCGAAACTATACATGGCGGCCATTGTTGCTAAACAACATAACCCAGACATCAAAGCACAATATGAACGGTTAGTTGCAGCAGGCAAAACAAAAATGCAGGCATTGGGTGCAGCCATGAGAAAGTTAGTACAAATTTGTTTTGGTGTGCTTAAGCATCAAAGCGAATACCAACCTCAAATAGTTAAATAATAACTATTGAAGTTGGCTTGGAGAGATGGTATCTACCGATTTATAAGAGTCTCTTCTTTAACTGCCAGTTAGTAATATATCAAAGTTAAGAAAGTGCATAATTGAATCTCTTAATCTGTAATAATATAGTAT
>JALTKP010000060.1 GCA_027078075.1 Gammaproteobacteria bacterium
ATAACCACCGCCAAACATATTGAAATGATTAAGAATATGATACAGCTTGTAGATATCTTTTCTTCTAGAATAACCTGAGTTAAGCGGCCAAACCTGTTCATAAGCGGTATAGAAATCTTGTGAAAATCCGCCAAATAACTCGGTCATAGCAATATCTGTTTCTCTATCACCATAATATACTGCCGGATCGTAGATTACCGGCTGGCCAATTTCATCAAATGCAGCGTTACCCGCCCATAAATCACCATGAAGCAACGAGGGTTCTGGCTGATAAGACTCAAAATAAAAATCCAGCCCATCTATTAACAGCTGGCCGTTATCTATCAGCTTTCGGCATGCACCTTGCCTAGCGGCTAATTCTAATTGATAGCCAAGCCGATGCTGGCGTAAAAAGTCTAGCCAATTGGTGCACCACTGATTTTTTTGTGGCGTAGAGCCAATGGTATTTTCTCGGTGCCAACCATGCCCTCGCCCCTTTGATCCTGTTTGATGCAAGTGCGCTAACTGTTGCCCCATTAACCCCCCATTTGATGCTCCTGAAAAAACAATATGCTCCATCACCAAATAAGCATGCTCAGATGTTTTACCATAGCAAACTGGCTGAGGCACACGAATTGCCTTTGGCTGTGCCAACTCAGCCAAACCTTCGGCTTCGGCTTCAAACATCGCTAAGCGACTGGAGTGATTTAACTTAAGGAAAAACTGTCGCCCACACTTACCATCAAGCCGCAAAGCCTGATTAATATCCCCGCCACCAACGGCAGAGTATTTCTTTAATTCGAACTTAATTGCTGTATCTGAAGAAATCCCTTCACAAATAACATCTGAATCAAACATTTTGCTATTTAATTACGTTGTAATTCAAGCCGCTCGTGTAATGGGCTACTGCGGGGGAAATGTGCTAACAGAAACTCCATTTGATCGGCTAAAACCCGCTTACTTTGCAAGTAAACATACTCTGCATGCGTTGGTTTGAAAGGAACAGCTAATAGCTCCATGCCCGCTTGTTCAGGCGTTCTAGCCGCCTTGTGGTTATTACAGCGTTTACAAGCTGTCACAACATTACTCCAGAGATCTGCGCCGGATTGGCTCAATGGGGTTACATGATCACGAGACAAATCACGTTCCTGAAAATATGAGCCACAATACATACACAAATGCGCATCTCGTTTAAACAAGGCTTTATTATTTAATGGCGGGCTATAAAACTGTCTTGCTTTTGATGCGGCATAACTACCGTGGGTAGCAATAATTGAATTGACCTCAATAATACTACGACACCCACTGCGCGCATTGATGCCACCATGAATTCGATACAACAAAGAACCACAACTGTATGCCACCTGTTCCAAGTGATACAAGCGAACCGCGGCCTGAAAATTAATCCATTCCAAAGGCATCCCGGCTGCGTCGGTTCTTAGTACCTGTTGGTTCAAATTAACCACAAATTTGTCCTCGTTAAATTAACTTAAGCTAAGCTACTCTCTTTATATTCACATAATCAAGCAATTAGCCCAAAAAAAACGGGGTACCAAAATGGTACCCCGAAAACATCTCTAAGGAGGAGAAACTACAATTTGCAGACACTACGTCTATTCGCCTTTAGGCTTACTAATCAATATTGCAAAGCCCGTGCCAAGC
>JALTKP010000061.1 GCA_027078075.1 Gammaproteobacteria bacterium
ATGAGGGGATACTTCAGTCTCTGGGACATATTATCCAGAACCTATTATTCTTACTGGGTACAGCTAATTAGCAGTGGTTTCCTGATCGCAGGCTGTTTACTCGTCTATACGAAAAAAAATTGGTATCGATGTCATGAATACATCTGCTGCGTGCCGAACTTATAACATTTTACTCGAACAAGATCGGGCTGTAACAGCAGCGTTGTTAATCAGTTAAGATTTAAACTGAGAAACCAAGCCTTGCAGATCTACCGATAAACGAGATAACTCGTCACTCGCATTTTGTGTTTGCGCAGCATTGGCAGATGAGTTTGCAGCGATTTCACTAATCTTTACTACATTCTGATTAATTTCTTCGGCCACTACACTTTGCTCTTCAGAAGCGCTAGCAATTTGTGTATTCATATCATTAATCCGAGTAATACCACTGACAATAGTACTCAAGGCTTCACCTGCCGTTGATATTTTTTCTACGCCAGATTGTGCTTGACTACGACTAGAGTCCATTGCATCAACAGCCGCCTTTGTTCCCGACTGCAATCTCTCGATCATTTTTTGAATTTCTTGAGTTGACTCCTGGGTACGTGAAGCAAGGGTACGAACTTCATCTGCAACCACTGCAAAACCTCGGCCCTGTTCACCCGCACGTGCCGCTTCAATAGCCGCATTAAGTGCTAATAAATTAGTTTGTTCGGCAATACCTCGAATAACATCCAGTACCGCACCAATCTTTACGCCATCTTCTTCAAGCTTGTTAATAACATTACCCGCTTGTTCAATTTCACTTGCGAGTTGATTCATTGAATCAATGGCTTCAACAACAACCTCTCGACCATTATTAGCTTCATCTGTTGTTTCATTAGCAGCAACGGCTGCTTTACTCGCATTGCGAGCAACTTCTTGCACTGTTGCAGACATTTCAGTAATTGCCGTGGCCACTTGATCTGTCTGAGAAGTTTGTTCCTGAATTTCATATGCAGCGGCTTGTGTAATAGCCGATAGTTCTTCCGCTGCTGAACTCATTTGTGTCGCTGAACCACTAACTTTCCCAACAATACTCTGGAAGTCACCGAGCATAGTATTAAATGCCGTTCCAGTTTCTCCTATCTCATCTTTTGAACTGACCTGCATACGCAGACTTAAATCATTATTATTCGCCGCGTGTGTCATCGTTGTAGCAAGCGTTTGCATAGGACGAAGAATACCCATTGAAATCCAAGCAATAATGGCTATTACTAAAATAGCTAAAATTAAGGCAATAAGACTCGTCGTTACCATAAGACCGTCCAAGCTACCCACTTTCACTTCAACGGTCGCTGCCAGCTCATCACTTAATTTTTTTAGTAATGTTTCAGTTTCATGGACAGTTGCACGCATTTTACCAAGCAACCCTTCCTTACTTGTTAAACCTTTTTCCTGATTAGTTTTCACCAGAATAGCAAATCGATCTCTGTATTGTTTCATTAAATCTCGAATCGCTTCTTTGTCATCATCTGAGTGCTCACTGGCATCTAAATCAGTGATGAAAGCATCAATGTTTTTATTGAATTTATCGAGGTATTTAGTTTTATGGCGCAACATAAAATCTTTTTCATTGCGACGCAGCTGTAACATATCTGCACGTAACTGTTGATCATCCAGCTCTTTAATTTTAGTTTCAGCACCATGGACCGCTTCACGCAAACTACCGTACAAACCATCTTTTGAATTCAGGCCAATTTTTTGCTGTAAGCTAATAACATTATTGAAGCTGCTATTGTAATTGTTCAAAGTAGTGGTAATTTCTTTAGCCGGTTGTGAATCTAAGCCTGCAACATCTAGTGCCGAAGATAATTTATTAACTCTACTTTGTAGGATGTCATAGTTCGTCTTAAATTTACCTTTGTACTTTATGTCCTTACGAGCAAGAAAATCTTTCTCATTACGGCGTAACATCAACATACCCGCCTCGACCTCACTAATTGAAAGACTGACATCTCCATATGCCTTCAAATTATTCGAGGTATATAAACCCAAGCCTAAAATAGCCATCATTGATATAAATGCTAAAACTCCAGCAAGCACGAATTTTTGCTTAATTGTGAGGTTTATCTTTTGCATTACTATAACCGTCCCGTTTATTCATATAGATACAGCTTCGTCTCGCGGCAAAGCGTACGTGTTCTACAATTAGATAGCGGCAAATAACAGCTTTACTTAAATTATTAAAGCCATAAAGGGGATCAAAATACGTTTGGTTGGTTGGTTGGTTGAAAAATCGTAACCATTTGTTTTCAAAGTACATTATCTTCCTTTGGCAAATCACAAGCAATCCACATGAACAGCACTAATTTCATAAGACTTTTAGGGTAATTTCGGTAAAGAGGTTCAGACTACGTTTTAATGATCGTTTCTAGCCGTTTTTCGGTACACGTCAGAATTAACTGAGAGTCTGTTTCTGCTGATGTACAGCCTCTAGGCAATTAAAGATGGAGTGAGATATTGATCTGAAGCGAGCAATTTTAAAAGGACTCTACCTATTTTATTCTGTACCTTTTTATACGTCTCTGGAACTGAAAAATAAATAGAATAAATAGGAATAAATAGGTACCAGAAATAAATAGGTACCAGAGACATATTATTTCTGACAAGTCGTACAATAATAAGTCGCTCGTTGTCCTATCACACAATGACTAATTGGTTTATCACATTGCTGACAGGGTTCACCTTTACGTCCATAGACATTTAAGCGTTGCTGGAAGTAACCAGGTTTACCGTCACCACCGGTAAAATCTTTCAGGGTTGTACCACCTTGTTTTATTGCAGCTTTAATAACCGTCTTTATCGATTTCACTAATAGCTTGTATTGTTCAAGGCTAACTTTTCCTGCAGCGCGGCGTGGGTGTATGCCAGCGCGAAATAGTGATTCGCTGGCGTAGATATTACCGACGCCCACGACATTGTGGCTATCCATAATAAATTGTTTGATGGTAACGCGTCGTTTGCGTGATCGATCCCATAGGTGTTGTGCTGAAAAGAGTTTGTCGAGTGGTTCGGGTCCAAGGTCTTTAAGTAATTTATGTTCAATCGGTGGTTTGTTAGTCCAGAGAATGCTACCGAAGCGGCGTGGGTCATGGTAGCGCAGGCATTGGTTGTTTTTAAAAAGAATATCAACGTGATCATGCTTGCGTAATTCAGTTTTAGGATCAACGATTTGTAAACTACCTGACATACCTAAATGCATTAAGAGGCAGCCACTGCCAAAATCGAGGATGAGATATTTGCCTCGGCGTGAAACAGATAATAATTTTTGATTAGGTAGGTTTTTCTTGATTGATGTTGGAACTGGCCAGCGAAGTTTGCCATTACGGATAATCACCGACTTAACAGTTTGTTTTTCAATATGCGGGCTGATGCCTAAGCGGGTGGTTTCTACTTCGGGTAATTCTGGCATGATTGCGGCTTTATGGTTTGCTTAATATTAGTAGGTCGTTGGCAGCCGTTTTTGGTAACTGGTATTGCAGGCCAAGGTCTTTACGTATAAGAATGAAATAATTATCGGTTTTCTTAGTTAGAAAATTGATACTGGTGTTATTAGCAAAAACTAATTGCACTGATTTTTCACCATCAGTTACATTTGCAGGTTGAACTTGAATCGCCTGTTTGTGTTGCCAGTGGTCTAGCAATGTCTGGATTGCATCAGGTGAACTGTTGTTAGTCGATTGCTTGCCTGATATTAACCACTCTCCTTGTGCTGATCTATTTAGCTCGAGGTCAGGTGATTTAAGGGCGGTGATCTGGCTATTGTCTGGAATCAGTTTTGGGCTAACAAATGCCTCGGTACTGGTGCGCAGACGATGGTAGAAAAGATCAGTGGTTAAATGAACCGTATTGCCTTTGAGAATATAGCGGCGTTTATTGATGTGTTCGATGTTACCAAATAAGTACTCAGTACCATTCAATGCCACGCTGGCTTTAGCAGGAAGTAAGTCATAGTCACGCAGGTTTTTACCATCAGCAGAGAAGCGTGAGTGACTAATCGCTTGTGTTAGTTCTAATAGTGCTTTGATGGGTACGTCGTTTGCCTGTACTTTATAAGGGTTGGTCATCCACCAAATATCGTTGTTTTTTTCTAAATGAATATCAGCAAGCCCATTACGTTGAATGGTTAGGTTTTTAATCTTGTCGGTAGCGGGGCCACCAATGCGGATGATGTCAGATTTGGATTTATCTGGTGCACTGAAAATAAATACGCCAAGTGCGCTAACGCAGATTAATAAAAATAAATTAAGTAGTAAGCGCGAGTTCATTTTAGGTTCGGCGGCGACGTCGCCAGATAATGAAACCGGTAATGAGTAAGATGATTGGTAGTAGAATAAATACCAAGCCGATGAAGCCCGCGGTAGCGGGTGATAATTCTAACGATAAATCAGTTGCTGTTTTAACGGGAATATCTAAAAAGGCATCATCGCGGCTTAGCCAGTTAACAAGGTTAAGTCCAAGATCCTGATTACCGGCATTACCAAGGTATTGGTTAGACAGAAAATCACCGTCACCGATCACAATCACACGTTGTTCTTGCTGTGAATCAGCAGATTGAGTACGGGTTAAGATAACACCTAAATTCAGTGGGCCAGGAATATCTTCACCGGCATCGAGACCGAGTTCGCCTTTCATTGGACCTGTTTCCGACCAGCTATTTGCAGCGGTGATGAGGAAAGCATCGGCTTGCCATTCACTGCCTTCTACTAGATCTATTGCGCTAGCTTGTGGAAATAGGGTCAGGTTTGAGAAATTATTGGTGACAGCTTGTGCTCCGTATTCAGCAATTACCGTAATACGCGGATCATCAAGCCCTAAGCGTTGGGTGGTCGGATCGACAATCATGCCCGGTAGAAACTCTATGCCGAGTTGCTCGGCGAGGACACCCAGCCCGTGAAGTTTGCCCGGATCAGAGAGCCATAACAAATTACCGCCATCGGCAAGGTAACGGCTGATGATCGACATTTCGCCCGGTAACAAATCAACTTGTGGGCCAGCGATAACAAGTGCCGCTGCATTTGATGGGATTTTTTGAGTGACACCAAGATTAATAGTTTGGGTGTTTAAACCGCGTGCTTGTAATTGTGTGGCCCAGTCAGAGAGATCGTGATTTGCTTGACCGCGTGGGCTGCGTTCACCATGACCTTCAAGAAAAACAATATAACGTTCAGCACTGCGCGCAAGTCGCTGTAGTACATTACTCATGACTTGTTCTGTGAGTACTTGTAAGTTTTCGCGTCGGTCACCATAACGCAGCACTAGCTCACCTTTAACTCGAATACCATTTTCTCTGGCTAGCTGTGGTTCAATATCTGGATCAACAAAGGTCAGACTAATATCCTTCTTATAGCGTTGGTAACGTTTAATAAATTTTTCTATACGCTCACTTTCAGAAACAAACGAAGTGATGGAAATAGGTCCATCTATTTTCTTTAATAATTCGATACTGGCAGGCGCTAGGGTATTACGATTATTTTCGGTAACGTCGATACTAAAATTATAGCGTTGCCCTAGCCAAGCTAGCATTGCCATGAAAACCAAAAACAGCAATGTGAAAATGACATTTTGGATGCGCAGTTGTAAGTGTGTTTTTTTAGTCACTTTCATTTTTATATTCTCAATGCTGCATTCTGTAACTATCTAAACGGCGGATAGTTAAAACAATAAAACTACTAATGATTAAAATGAAATAGATAAGGTCAGTGCCATTAATTTGTCCATTATAAAAAGCAGCCGCATGTTCTGAGATGGATAGGTATTGCAAGGCGCTTTGCAGGCTTTCCAGTTTAACAAGTGAGCCAACCAGCTCAACTAACCAGAATAAAGATAAAATAATACCAATGCCGCCGAGTGCCGCGAGCCCAATATGTTCTGTTAATGATGATGCAAAAACACCTATGGTCATAAAGGTAAAGCTAACCAATATAAAGCCAAGTAAGGATGAAAGGTATAAACCGCTATCAAGGTCACTACCTAGTAATAGCGATAAGGTGATAAAAATTGGGATAAGGCTAGTTAATAAAGTAAATAGGTATAAGCCAAGGCATTTACCTAAAACAATTTCCGTCATACTAATGGGGGCTGAAAAAAGTAGTTGTGATGTTTTATTTTTAAATTCACCACTAAAGCTGCGCATGCTGAGCATGGGCGCGATAAGAATAAACAAATAGCTATAAAAATAAAAAACAGTGGAGGCGATTGTTCCTGTAACACCTTGTCCCCCAAGGCTGTTATTGGGGTTCTCCATATAAGCTTTTACTAGTGTGACAAAAATCAGGAAAATAATAACGCTAATGCCTGACATAATAACCCATGCCAATAAAGAATTTAGCAAGTTCCTAAATTCACGTAAGGCGATTGAAAATATCATGATGTGGCTACTTCCGTTTGCGTTTTACTAAGATGATTATCATTACAGGTAATGTCGATAAAGACTTGTTCTAGCGAATTCGTTTTGGGTGCTAATTCAGTTAGCTGCCAGTTATTGTTGACGGCCGTTCGGGAAAATTCAGCGGGGTCGAACTCATCGCTAGTGCAGAGCTGGAATTGGTTGCTTGAAATTTGTTCGAGTTTATCGATACCAGTAAGTGCAGTGATAGCATCTACATTGGGTGGGTTAGTTAACGAGACGGTAACAAGATTGCTTTCAAGGCGTGACTCAAGTCCTGCGAGCGTGTCTTCGAGTGCAATACTGCCTTGATTGATGATCATTACCCGATCACAAGTTGATTGTACCTCTGGAAGAATATGGGTTGATAGAATCACACTGTGATCGTTACCTAGTTCACGAATTAAATCTCGAATTTCGATTATCTGGATAGGGTCTAAACCTACGGTGGGTTCATCGAGAATGACCACTTCAGGATTATGGATAATCGCCTGAGCTATGCCTACGCGTTGTTGATAGCCTTTCGATAAATTGCCAATTAAGCGTTTGCGTACGTCGACAAGACCACAACGTTCACAGGCTTTTTTAACCGTATCGTTTATATAGGGTTTGGCAATGCGGTTAAGTTGCGCACAGTATTCTAGGTATTCATTGACCGTGAGCTCGTGATAGAGCGGCGGTTGCTCGGGCAGAAAGCCTAGTGCTGCCTTGGCTTGCCGAGGTTTATCTAGTATATCGAATCCGTTAATAGACACACGCCCAGAGGTTGGAGCAAGATTACCGCTGATTATTTGCATCGTTGTCGATTTGCCGGCACCATTTGGGCCTAGAAAACCCAATACTTCTCCTCGTTTGAGGGTCAGATTGATATCAGTGAGGGCATGCAAATTGCCATAATCACGGTATAAATGTTCAACTTGAATGAGTGTCTCGCCGGACATTGCTTCTCCGCCTTTTTTTATTTATTTGAGTATAATATTAAGATTAATCTAATGGTACCGATATAGTTTATAGGTTAGTTTTTTTATTGAGTTATTAGACATTATGGATGATCTTTGCAAAATTTATGCAATGGATATTGGGCGTCGTGCCTCGTTGCTGAATTTACTTGAGTTAAAAACCAGTGATCATCAAATATCGAAAATATTACAGGAATATGTTCTTAATAAAAGTGCGGGAAAGATTGTGGAGCACTTTTATGCGTATCTTCTACAGTATGACGAATTTTCATCAATACTTGACCCTAAATTAATACCCGCTCTTAAGGTGACCCAGACGGATTATGTTCGAAGTTTCGGTGTGGCTTTTGATACTAGCCAATATTTTAATCACCGTTTACGGGTTGGGTATGTTCACAAAAAAGTGGGTTTGACGCTTGGTTTATATCAATGTGCTTATCGTGAACTACAACAACTTATGTTGAATGAGATCCCTGAAAACTTTTCTAAAGAGGGTGTTTGTTGTCGCGATTTATATCGTTTTATCCATAAAATAACCGCTTTGGATATGACTTTAGCGATTGAGACTTATCATGATGCTCTGGTTATGGATATTCAGAACGAACTTGATAATGTCTATGTAGAAAAGGCAAGGTTACGTGAACAAGTTAGAACCGATTCATTAACGGGCTTGTACACTCGAGATTATGGTTATGCCGTACTAAAAGAGTGCCTAGGCCGTTTGGAAGATAAAAAAGATACATGTCTTATTCTTGCTGATATTGATCACTTTAAAGTTATTAATGACACTTACGGACATTTAGCGGGTGATGAGGTGTTACGTCAAATAGCAGCAATACTAAACTCAGCAGTGAGAGATTTAGATGCAGTGTGCCGTTATGGTGGAGAAGAGTTCTTAATAGTCCTTTGTCGTTCTGAGGCGGATATAGCATTAAGAGTGGCTGAACGGATTCGCCAGAGCGTTAGTGACAATATCGTTCAATACAATGGAGAAAGTATTCACATTACAATTAGTCAAGGTATAGCCGTTGTTGAGTCAGAAAGTGATATTATGCAGCTCCTGAATAAGGCAGATATGGCGTTATATCAAGCAAAACAACAAGGGCGGGACTGTATTGTGATGAGTGGAGCTAATGATACTAGGAATTGATACTGGCGGAACTTTTACCGATTTTGTTTTACTGACTGAGCAGGGTTTGCGAATACATAAAGTTTTATCAACACCTCATGCGCCAGAGGAAGCAATTCTTAATGGAATTAAAGAGCTTGGCTTGTCTGCCGAGCAGAATCTTCGAATTATTCATGGATCAACCGTTGCAACGAATGCTGTTTTAGAAGGTAAGGGCGTTCGTACTGCGTATATCACTAATCATGGCTTAGGTGATGTATTAAGCATTGGCCGACAAGCTAGAACATCATTATATGATTTACAGCCTGCGCTGACTCAGCCACCGGTGGCAAAAGAGTTATGTATAGAGACGGGTGGCCGCCTTGCTGCTGATGGCAGTGCTATCGAAGCACTGTCTGATTCTGACTTAAAAAAGATTAAAACTTCTTTAGCGCATTTAAAACCTGATGCCGTTGCTATTAACTTATTATTTTCCTTTTTAGATGATAGTGCTGAAAAAGCTATTGCAGAGGTGGTACCTAAGGGAATATTTATATCACGCTCGTCATCTGTGTTACCTGAATATAAAGAATTCGAACGTGGCATTGCGACTTGGTTAAATGCCTGCGTCGGCCCATTAGTACAAGGTTATTTGTTGCGCCTACAAGAGGGCGTTGCACCGTCTAAAGTATCAGTTATGCAAAGTTCTGGTTTAACTATTTCAGCAGAAAAGGCCGGTGAGCAGGCAGTTCATTTATTACTATCTGGTCCTGCAGGTGGTTTGGCGGGTGCAAAATTTGTTGCTCAACAAGCGGAAAAGCCACAATTACTCAGTTTTGATATGGGCGGCACCTCAACAGATGTTGCCTTGATTGATGGCGAAGTTAGTTTGACTAATCAGGCCAAAATAGCTGGTTACCCCGTTGCGATCCCAATGGTCGATATGCATACAATTGGTGCAGGTGGTGGCTCTCTGGCAAGTGTTGATGCCGGAGGTTTATTACAGGTAGGTCCTGAGTCAGCCGGAGCCAACCCAGGACCAGCTTGTTATGGACAGGGAGGAAAGCAAGCAACTGTCACAGATGCCAACTTAGTATTAGGTCGATTACAAGCCGCGACATTTTTAGGCGGTGAAATGGCACTGGATATTAATGCAGCAAGAAAAGTGGTTAGAAAAATAGCAGATGCAATGCAGTTATCTATTGAAGCAGCGGCAGAAGGAATTGTAAAAGTTGCCAATGAACATATGGCAAGAGCATTACGGGTTATTTCTCTGCAGCGAGGTATCGACCCACGCGAATTTATCTTAGCCAGTTTTGGTGGTGCGGGTGGATTACACGTCTGTGCCTTGGCAGATGCCTTGTCATTACGTGAAGCGATTGTGCCTATTCATGGTGGTGTGCTTTCGGCATTTGGAATGTTGGTTGCGCCAAGAGGTAGAGAATATTCGCGAAGTATTAATTGCCTATTATCATCTATTGAAGAAAAAGATATTTCGCTTAAAGTGAATGAAATGGCGACACAAGGGCAACAAACATTGATTAATGAAGGCGTCCCAGAAACAGAGTTAGTGACGACCTCATCATTGGATTTATGTTATCAGGGGCAATCATCAACATTAAAAGTCACATGGGAAAATATTGATAAAGCAGAACAAGCATTTCATACGGCACATCAGCAGCGTTATGGTCACAAACTTAATCTTCCTATTGAGTTGGTAAATATAAGAGTGCGATTGAGTGGTGAATCGGTGGCAATTAATTTAGCTGAGAATAATAATAAAAAAATACAACAACCTAAAAACGTGAAGTTATATGGTGTTGAAAAACCAGTATTAGTTTATGAGCGTGAACAGCTTGTGGTTGACGAGGTAGTACAAGGTCCTGCATTAATAACAGAAAAAGTATCGACTACGTGGTTAGAAAATGGATGGCAGGCAAGGCTGCATAAGTCAGGAAGTTTATTGCTTAGAAAAATTAATGCTTAATTTATTTGTGAAGTGATCTCACTAGACCATTCAATGCTATTTAAATAGGCTTGCCTAAGGGTGGAGACAGGAACGCTAGCTATTTTTTCAAGTTCTTCCCAGTTATTGTTTTCGTAAGTAACAACCATCGCAAGTAACTTTCCTAAATTACCGTTGTAACCGATCAGTGCTTCTGATACTTCGTTAGCAAGCGGTAATTTATCTAATAGGTCTTGAAGAGGTTGATCCATTAGTACGTCTAGCATAGAAAAAAGGCCAACAGTAAAAGCAGAACTTTTGTCATAAGCCAGTTCCACCGCTAATAGCTCACACATTTTTGCACGTACTAAGGAGGAGTTAATTAGCTCTTTTGGCTTATCGTCAATTTGTGAAAGACCAATAACTGTGACCCAATTTCGTAACGCTTGTAGACCTAATACGACAAGTGCTTTTTGAATTGAAGCGACTGGTTTTGCAAGGCTATAAAACGATGAATTGATAATGCGTAGTAACTTATAACTGATCGCAACATCTTTGCTAATGATGACTTCAAGTTCTTCAAAGCTGCAATCAGAGTTTTGTAGGGTTGAAATCATTTCAAGTAAAGCAAGACGATTAGGTGGAAGTTGTTTGCCCGCAACAATATCTGGTTTACAGAAATAGTAGCCTTGGAAATATTCAAAGCCCAGTTGTTTACACAGCTCATATTCTTGCTTGGTTTCAACTTTTTCGGCTAATAGTTTTACATTATATTGCTTGAGTAATTTAACTTGTTCAATTAATTCTTTTTGAGTTAATGCCATCAGATCAACTTTAATGATATCGGCAAAAGGCACTAGTACACTATTTTTATCAGAGAGAATGAAGTCATCTAAGGCTATTTTATAGCCTTTATTTTTAAAGTCTTTGAGTGAGGCAACAAGCTCTGAATCAACGGCCACATCTTCAAGTACCTCAAGCACGACTTTCCCTGGTGGTAATGGGAAAGGAATTTCACCCAGTAAAAATTCACGGGTTAAATTTATAAAGGCATAGTGGTGCTGAACAACTTGTTCAAGACCAATCACAAGAAAAGCATTATTAATAACTTGCGATGTGGCACGGTTACCGTCAGTCACATTAGCCGCACTTGCATCACCATCACGAAACAAAAGTTCGTAAGCATAGGTATCCATTTTGAGATCAAAAATAGCTTGTCTGCCAACAAATATTTCATCGGTAGAAAGCTGATCTGCGGGCAAGTTCATAGATTGAGATCCTGGCGTTTTTGGGACATCTAGAATTATTATCGGCAGTTAATAGGAACACATAACAATTATTTTATTATGGAAATAAGCATAAAAATACCGTAGGTATAGGCTCTGTCTATGTATTATTAAATAAGAGGGGATAGCGTGAATTGCTTGAATTGATTATAGTAGAACCCAATGTATAAGTGTTAAGGAGGCATATCTAATGCTTAATGGATTACTCGATTTACCTTGGTGGGGCGTGTTGCTTGCCACACTAATTTTTACTCATATCACCATTGTTAGTGTCACCATTTACTTGCATCGCTCTCAAGCTCATAGGGCCATAGAAGTTCACCCTGTTGTGAGTCATTTTTTCCGGTTTTGGTTGTGGCTCACGACTAGTATGGTGACTAAGCAATGGGTTGCTATTCATCGCAAACATCATGCTAAATGTGAAACAGAACAAGATCCACATAGCCCTGTTGTTTTGGGAATCAATACTGTGTTGTGGAAGGGCGCTGAGCTATATCGTAAGGAAGGTGACAAACAAGCCACATTGGATGCCTATGGACACAAAACACCAGATGATTGGCTAGAAAACAACCTTTATAGTGGCCGGACTAACAAACTAGGCATTGCATTGATGTTAGTGGTCAATGTGCTGTTATTTGGACCACTTGGAATCACTGTTTGGGCAGTGCAAATGGCATGGATACCTTTTTGGGCGGCAGGGATTATTAATGGCGCAGGGCATTACGTGGGGTATCGCAATTTTGAAGTGAGCGATGGCTCAACGAATTTAGTACCCTGGGGCATTATTATCGGTGGCGAAGAGCTGCATAATAATCACCATGCTTTCGGTAGTTCAGCCAAGTTTTCAGTTAAGTGGTGGGAATTTGATATTGGCTGGATGTACATTCAAATATTGAAATTCTTTGGGCTGGTGAAAGTGAAGAAGCTCGCACCAAAACCCATTTTAGACAAGAATAAGTGTGTAATTGATAAAGATACTGTGATGGCATTAGTAGCGAACCGTTTTCAAGTAATGTCCAATTATGCGCGTCAGGTCGTAAAAAATGTCTATAAAGAAGAAGTTACTCGTACTGAAGATGGGGTTTTGCGTTTTCAGTTAAAACGAGCACGTAAATTATTAACCCGTGATAGCTTCTTAATGGATCCAACCTCGAAAGAAAATTTGGCTAAGGCGCTCTCATCTAATCAGTCATTGGATACTGTTTATGAGTTTCGTCAACGACTAGAAGCCATCTGGCAAAAAACAGCAGATAGCCAAGAACAGTTACTAGTGGCAATTCAGGAATGGTGCCATCAAGCAGAAGAAACAGGGATTAAAGCCTTGCAAGATTTTGCGCAAAGTTTAAAGAGTTATTCTTTAGCGCCGCAGCCTGTTTAGCTAAGTTTTAAGACAATAAAAAAGCCCGTTATGTAACGGGCTTTTTTTATGTATGAAAGAAACAAGATTATTTAATCTTAGCTTCCTTGTACATGACATGCTTGCGTACAACTGGATCGAATTTCTTCATTTCCAATTTTTCAGACATAGTACGTTTGTTCTTGTCTGTTGTGTAGAAGTGACCGGTACCGGCACTAGATACGAGTTTAATTTTATCACGAGCCATGATGTTCTCCTTTAAACCTTTTCGCCGCGTGTGCGCATTTCAGTAAGAACGGTATCAATACCTTTCTTATCAATGATACGCATACCTTTTGAGGAAACGCGCAGACGAACCCAGCGTTGTTCACTTTCTACCCAAAAGCGGTGATTGTGTAGATTAGGCAAGAAGCGACGACGTGTTCTGTTTTTCGCATGAGACACGTTATTCCCTGACATAGGGCGCTTACCTGTTACCTGACATACTCTAGACATCTCTAAAATCTCCGAAAATCTGTAAATTCACACGCGCACGTATGAAACGAGCCGCACTTTATACCAGAAGGTACTAGGTAGGGCAAGGATTACTGATAAACAATAGATCAGTGCTTTAACTGAATTATTATATATTTCAGTATGATAGCATTTTTAGCTGTGAAAAATTATATTTTTCCATGCTCAGCAAATGACCAGGGCTCACCGTCACCAATAATAAAATGGTCAAGAACACGGATTTCAACCAATTGGAGTGCTTCTACCAAGCGCTCGGTAATTGCCAGATCAGAGCGGCTGGGCTCAGCGACTCCCGATGGGTGATTATGAGCAATAATCACTGCTGCAGCATGATTGGCGAGTGCTTGCTTGACCACTTCGCGAGGGTGCACGCTAGCACCATCAATGGTGCCAAAGAACAATTCCTCGTATTGAATTAATCTGTGGCGGGTATCAAGAAACAGGCAGGCAAACACTTCTCGTTGCCTATCTCGCAATCGTGTACTCAGGTAGCGCTTAACTGTGTTTGGATCTGTAAATACAGCATCACGCTGCAACGTTTCATCAAGATGGCGGCGACTTAATTCTAAAGCTGCCTGACATTGCACATATTTTGCCGGCCCTAGCCCGTGGGTTTCACAAAAGTCGTCTTGGTTGGCATCAAGCAAGCTTCTTAGCGACCCAAAGCGGCTTAGGCATTGTCTAGCAAGATCTACAGCAGAAAGCCCCTGACTGCCTGTACGGAGAAAAATAGCGAGTAGTTCAGCGTCGGATAAGGCTTGAGGGCCTCGTAGAATAAGTTTTTCGCGTGGTCGTTCGGCGACCGGCCAGTCATTTATGCGCATAGTGCCTCCTTGGCGTGCATATCAATCCTAGATAGTGGAATTAGTGTATCAGCTAGGCGATGTGAAGGGCAGTATCTGCTAAAATCGAGTCTTTATAGCCACGTAACGACGAGTAAGTTGACCAACCTGACCAATAAACGCATTTTGCTTGCTGTCACAGGCAGTATCGCTGCCTATAAGAGCGCCGATTTGACGCGACGTTTGCGTGAGGCTGGTGCGGAAGTGCGCGTGGTGATGACGACGGGGGGGTGTGAATTTATTACGCCAATGACCTTACAGGCGGTGTCTGGTCATCCTGTTTATACGACGCTCATGGATGTGGAAGCCGAAGCCGGTATGGGGCATATCGAGCTGGCGCGTTGGGCTGATTTATTATTAATTGCGCCTGCAAGCGCAGATACCTTGGCAAGATTGGTACAAGGGCGTAGCGATGATTTATTAGGCGCAATAAGTTTGGCGTGTGAAGCACCAACAGCCGTTGCGCCAGCAATGAATCAGGCAATGTGGGCGGATGCGGCAACACAGTCAAATATAGCCTTGTTGCAGCAAAGAGGCATTCACCTATTTGGTCCTGCTGAGGGTGAGCAGGCATGTGGTGAGGTGGGCAGTGGGCGAATGCTTGAACCGCTAGATATAGTGAGTGCTTGCAGTGGCTTGTTTGCCACCGGTTCATTGGCAGGTAAGAAGGTCATGATTACGGCAGGACCAACACGTGAAGCACTGGATCCAATGCGTTTCATCAGTAATCGTAGTAGCGGGCGAATGGGCTATGCGATGGCAATCGCTTGTATTGAAGCGGGTGCAGAGGTCATATTGATCAGTGGCCCAGTTTGTTTGTCTACACCAGAACGAGTTATTCGTCTTGATATTGAGTCGGCTGCTGAGATGCTGGCAGCCGTTGAAGCACAAATAAGTGGCTGTGATATTTTTATTGCGACTGCGGCTGTGGCAGACTATCGCCCAGTTGATGTGGCAGAACAAAAACTAAAAAAGCAGGCATCAACGCTGACATTGTCGTTAGAGCCAACCACGGATATTTTGGCAACGGTTGCAGCACATAAGCAGTCACCTTTTACAGTAGGGTTTGCGGCTGAAACAGAAAATATTGAACAATATGCACGTGGCAAGCTTGAGAAAAAATCATTGGATATGATTGCGGCAAACCAAATTGGCAAACAGCAAGATGGAACGCCAATTGGGTTTGAGAGCGAGCAAAATTCCTTGGCTGTGTATTGGCAAGGTGGGGAAAAGAATTTGCCTAAAATGCAAAAATCGCGACTTGCTCGAGAGTTAGTTGAATTAATAGCAATACGAATCAACGCTTAAACACAGAAATAATAAAAGATAGAAAATCATGAAACAAAAAATACAGGTTAAAATCTTAGATTCACGGATTGGTAATGAATTACCTTTACCCGATTACGCCACTGAAGGTTCAGCAGGGATGGATTTGCGTGCTTGCCTAGATGACGCAGTTGAATTAGCACCAGGAGAAACCTTTCTTGTGCCTACCGGCTTAGCCATCTATATAGCGGATCCGGATTATGCGGCAATGCTACTACCACGTTCTGGCTTAGGCCATAAGCACGGTATTGTATTGGGTAACTTAGTTGGTTTAATCGACTCGGACTATCAAGGACAGTTGTTTGTTTCTTGTTGGAATAGAGGCAGTGATGCTTTTACGATTCAGCCAGGTGAGCGTATTGCACAAATGATTATTGTGCCGGTGGTACAAGCTGAATTTGATATCGTTGATGAGTTTGATGACAGCGCACGCGGTACAGGTGGATTTGGTCATACTGGTAGGCATTAAAAATAATGTTCAAAAAACTTTCAGCGAAAATAGGTAAAAAATTAGATCTGAAAAAACACCTCATTCCGGTTGGATTGATGTTGATTTCGGTAGGTATGTTTTTTTATGTATTTACCGCAGATATTCCGATGCCAGAACGTGCTATCCAGACATCGGAATATCGTAGTCAGGCAAAAGCGGCAGCGCAGTCAATATCAGAAATGCTGATCCCAATCAGAAAACGTTTATTTGAAATAGCTCAGCAGCCTGATTTAGAAAAAAAATTAAAGGCAGAACCGAGTACCTTATTAACTCAGAGTGATCCAGCGTTACCAGGCTTACTCGCGATTCGTTTATTAAGACCATCAGCGACAGATACACTTGATGATGAATACCCACCTTTAAGTTATGCCTGCTTTGATATGGTATTTGAGGCGGTTAAAGCGCGTTCAGATCAAAAACCAATACAGGTAGAAGTACATTTGTTTGGCAGTAACACGCAACATATGGATGTTGTTCAGGTTGTAAAAAATTCAAATGGTGTTTCGATAGGAGCATTGTTAGCAAGCTTTGAAGTGAGTGTATTGCAGCAATATTTAACAAAGTCGTTTGATATAAGTGGTGATATAGAAATACAACAATCAAGGCAGGTGCTTGCGAGTGCAGGCTCTAAAGGGGATCGCGCAGCGAAGCCATATCGTTCCTTTATTGTAGGAACACGTTGGTTTGTTTCATATTGGCCTGCGACGAATAAAACCAAACAAATTATTGATTTTGCAAATCAGCAATTCTTACTAGTCAGTGGTTTTGCTAGTTTTATTTTGCTGCTCTCATTAGGTTTATTTGCAAGAAGTTGGTTAAGTAATCGCCGAGCAGATAATGCTGAAATATTAGAATCAGGCACTGAGACGGTTATGAGAAAAGTAGATGAAAGTGTCACTGATACTAGCAGCGAAGATTTAGTATTTCAATCAACAGAGGGGCTAGTTGTTGAAGAAGCAGATGTTCCAATGGAAGAAAATAATATGGTAGAAGAAGTTGCGCAGACTGGAGTCGCGTCAATATTTAAGGCTTATGATATTCGTGGTGTTGTGGGCGAAACATTAACAGAAGAAATTGTTTATGAAATTGGTTTGGCATTAGGTAGTGAAGCACAAGCTAGGCAGCAAACAACCATGGTTGTTGGGCGTGACGGTCGTAATTCTGGCCCTACGCTTATTTCTAAATTGATTACTGGATTACGAGCAAGTGGTATCGATGTCATCGATGTTGGTCTTGTTCCAACGCCGTTACTTTATTTTGCCGCTCAAACCGTTGGTACCTGTACCGGTGTTATGTTGACAGGTAGTCACAACCCACCAAATTACAATGGTTTGAAAATGGTCATTGATGCAGTGACCTTAGCGCGTGATGATATTCAAAAAATTCGCAAGCGAGTCGAGGATAAAGACTTCCTTTCGGGTAAAGGTAAGCTTAGGGAAATTCCGATAATCAGTGGTTACATGAAGCGTGTTACCGCAGATGTAATGCTGACGAAAAAATTCAAGGTTGTGGTTGATTGTGGTAACGGTGCTGCAGGTGTAATTGCGCCTTCACTATTAACCGCGTTAGGTTGTGAAGTGATTGAGCTGTTTTGTGATGTTGATGGCAATTTCCCTAATCACCACCCTGATCCCTCTCGACCTGAAAATTTGGTTGATTTGATTGCTGCAGTAAAAGAGCACAAAGCAGACTTAGGTTTGGCATTTGATGGTGATGGTGATCGTTTGGGTGTTATCACCAGTGAGGGGAAAGTCATTTGGCCAGATCGTGTCATGATGCTTTATGCAATGGACATATTGTCACGTAATCCAGGTGGTGAAATTATTTTTGATGTGAAGTGCTCAACCAAGCTAAAACAAGTTATTGAGCAACATGGTGGTAAAGCCACTATGTGGAACACTGGGCATTCATTAATCAAAGCCAAGATGAGAGAAACCGGTGCTTTGTTAGCGGGTGAAATGAGTGGGCACATCTTCTTCAAAGAACGTTGGTATGGATTTGATGATGGTCTTTACTCGGCTGCTAGGCTGATAGAAATACTCTGTACGATGACTGCAGATAAATCAGTCGCCGATGTGTTCAATGCATTACCCGATAGCGTAAATACGCCAGAGATTAATGTTGCCATGGAAGATGGTACACACCACGCTTATATGAAGCGCTTATTAGCAAAGGCTAGTTTCGACGATGGGCAGCTAACGACGATTGATGGCTTGCGTGTAGATTTTCCTGATGGCTGGGGATTAGTGCGTGCCTCGAACACAACACCGGTGTTAGTGTTACGCTTTGAAGCGGATAATGATGAGGCGTTAGAGCGTATTATGGCGCGCTTCCGTGCATTAATGTTAGAAACAGATCCTGAACTCAAGCTTTCATTCTGAGTTATCAGCGCTATACTGCATTAAATTTTATTTTACGAAACGGAATACAATCATGAGTCTTTCAAGCAAGGCAGCAATGAACATTGCCAATGTCCTCGGCGAAGCGTTGCCTTATATCCAAAATTTTGTCGGTAAAACCATTGTTATCAAATACGGTGGTAATGCCATGGTGGACGAAAACCTTAAAGCCGGTTTTGCTCGCGATATCGTTTTGTTGAAATTGATTGGTATCAACCCTGTTGTCGTTCACGGCGGTGGCCCACAGATTGGCCAATTGCTTGAAAAAATTGGCAAGCAAAGTGAATTTGTTAATGGCATGCGGGTAACCGACAGTGAAACCATGGATGTAGTTGAAATGGTGCTCGGTGGTTTGGTTAATAAAGATATTGTTAATTTGATTAATAGACACGGCGGTAAGGCGGTTGGTTTAACTGGTAAAGACGGTGATTTAATCAGAGCCAAGAAGATGGTCTTTAAACGCAACAAACCTGAGCTGGATGCTCCTGAAATTATTGATATTGGTCATGTGGGTGAAGTTGCCAGTATTAATACGTCGGTAGTCGATATGTTAACACAGGGGAATTTTATTCCAGTTATTGCGCCTATCGGTACGGGTGAAGATGGCATGTCATACAATATCAATGCGGATTTAGTTGCCGGTAAAATGGCAGAAACACTGCAAGCAGAAAAATTAATTCTTTTGACCAACACAGAAGGCTTACTAGATAAAGAGGGCAAGTTGCTGACAGGTTTATCTAGTCAGCGTGTTGATGAGTTGATTGAAGACGGCACCATTCATGGTGGTATGTTGCCTAAAATTGGCAGTGCCCTAGATGCGGTGCGGGCAGGGGTGAATAGCTCACACATTATTGATGGCAGGGTTGAACATGCAGTGATGCTAGAAATATTTACGGATGAAGGTGTTGGCACCTTGATTCGCAGTTAAGACGTTATGTCACCACGCATCGATAAAGAGTCAAAGATTTCACGTAAGCAATCTATTTTAGAGGCGCTTGCCAGAGAGTTGGAAGAAAAACCCGGTGAACGAATTACCACGGCGCAGTTAGCGAAAGCGGTTGGTGTATCTGAAGCAGCGTTGTATCGACACTTCCCGAGCAAGGCAAAAATGTTTGAAGGTTTAATTGAGTTTATTGAGGATACGGTTTTTTCTTTAGTCAGCCGAATTCTTGAAGATGATAAACAAGCCTTATCTCGATGCGAAAAAATCCTCACAATGATTTTGAGTTTTTCAGAAAAAAACCCAGGCATGACACGGTTGCTAGTAAGTGATGCTCTCGTTGGTGAAAAATCTCGATTGCGTGAGAGAATTAATCAATTTTATGAAAGAGTCGGTATACAGATCAAGCAAGTTCTACGAGAATCTCGTTTGCAAGGTAAGCAAATTAGCGATGAGCAAGTTAAGATCTTTAGTCGTTTATTGTTATCAGTGCTTGAAGGTAGATTACATCGCTACGTACGAAGTGATTTTTCTCAAACACCTTTAGCTGATTGGTCAGATGAATGGCAGGCACTACGTTCTTCCATAACTATCTCTGAATAGCCGTATGGCGTGGTTTCCGTAAGACACGGAAACGTTTTAGATCTGAATCAAATTGTGAATTAATTTTACTTAACTCTTCTTTCTTACTCGTGATGAATTGCTGGTAGTTTTCAATTTGTTTCTGATTCATTTTTACTTCATTAGAGATTTTTGACGGTACTTTTTTACCTGAGCGTTCGAAGTTTGCCGCTATTTTTCTTGATTCAATTAAACGGGCTTTGGCTTTATTTAAGCTTTTATAAGTAAGCCTTATTTCGGTTCGTATTGCCGTGATCTTGCCATTTCTTGCCATGACAATTTCATCTTCATTAGCAAAGGTGTTGAGCAACACCATATCTTGGCGTTGTTTAGCCTCGATAGCATCTTGTTTAGCTTTTTTCTCTGCTTTAATACGTTTGCGTTCGTTAATTTCATCTTTAGTTAAAGCTCGCTCAATTGACTTTACTCTGATCCCTTGAGAATTTAATTCATCATGACCTTTTTGTGCGTATTCAGGCGGTACGATGTTGCCACATTCACGGATCCCATCACTGTTCTTCCAGCATTTTATTTTGCCGGCGTACGCTGTTACGCTTCCTAATGTAAGCACGAGTACCGCGCTACCAAGAACCAGTTTTTGAAGAGAATTTGTTGCCGCCACAATATTTACCTACCAGTGTTTGTTTATATCTTGAATCGAGTATAGTCATTGCATGTTTATTAGTCATTATTACTGGAATGAAGTTCGGCTACCATGATATTTGTCACACTCAATAAGAATAATAATACCCATGGTCAGAATGCTCAGGGATATTATGATTGAGCAAATAGTGTTATTTTTCATATCGTTGGTAGCAAATATCTTTTCGGCTTTTGCTGGTGGTGGGGCAGGGTTAATTCAGTTGCCAGCACTAATCTTTTTAGGGCTTCCCTTCTCGATTGCGTTAGCGACACATAAAGTAGCAAGTGTCGCGCTGGGTATTGGCGCAACAGTTCGTCATGCCAGAGAAAAAGGACTTGAACGTCAGTTCGTTTTATACATGTTATTGGGTGGCTTGCCGGGTGTGATTTTGGGGGCAAGCCTAATTTTACATGTGCCCGATAGACCCGCTGAAATAGCACTGGGTATACTTACCGCAGGGCTAGGTATTTATTCAATGGCGAAACGTGAGCTGGGATTAGTCGCCGCACCGACACATCGAGATCGACATGGATTTATTATTGGCACAGTGGTGTTGTTTTTGATTGGTGTTCTAAATGGCTCCTTAACATCAGGAACAGGTTTGTTTGTCACCATGTGGTTGGTGCGTTGGTTTGGTCTAGATTATAAACGTGCAGTGGCATACACATTGATTTTGGTTGGTATGTTTTGGAATGGAGCAGGTGCGTTAACGTTAGGTCTGTTGAGTGAAATACATTGGCCATGGATACCAGCGTTATTGGTGGGGTCGTTGCTGGGTGGCTATATTGGTGCACACCTGGCGATAGTGAAAGGCAATAAATGGATCAAGCGGGTGTATGAGGTGATTACGCTTTTGGTTGGGGGGGCGTTGATTGTTGGGTGAGGGGGAGGATGCTGCGCCATCAGGCATACTTTCCTGCTCAGCGCTCGCTTTGCAAGCGAGCGAAATTTCGCAGGAAAGTGTGCCTGATGGCTTGCGTGAAGTTTGAGGGCGCACTATCAGCCACGTTATTCTTCCTTAGAGATTCGCTGCGCTGCATCAATGCGTCAGAATAACGTAGCTAATAGCGCTATGGAGAGTAAGTAGGAAATGGGTGGCTGCCTTCTATCTTACTTAGGCCCATACTCCGTACGGTAAGCACGAATACGATCCAAATGTTCAGACTGATCCGGTTTATCTGAAAGATAAGTAATCAGGTTGTCGAGCGTCACGATGCTGGCGACTTTTAGGTCATTACGTTGTTCAACGGCTTGAATGGCGGTTAGGTCGCTATCGAGTCCACGTTCCATGCGATCCAATGAGATAGAGACACCTGAAGCGATAGCGCCTTCGGCTTTGATGATGTCGACAGATTCATCAATCGACATGCCGGATGAGATCACATCATCAATAATCAGTACCTTGCCTTCGAGTTTAGCGCCTACGGTGATGCCACCTTCGCCGTGGTCTTTGACTTCTTTGCGGTTGAAGACGTAGGGCACGTTACGGTTGTGGTGCTCGTAAAGGGCAACGCTGGCAGTGGCAACCAAAGGGATGCCTTTGTACGCTGGGCCAAAAATGCAGTCGTACTCGATGCCGCTGTCTTGTATGGATTGGGCGTAGTACTTACCTAATTTCGCCAAGCTCTCGCCAGTGTTAAATAAGCCGGAATTAAAGAAATACGGGCTAACTCGGCCTGATTTAAGGGTAAATTCGCCAAAGCAGAGCACATTGGTCGCAATTGCGAAGTCTAAAAATTCATGTTGGTAATCTTGCATATTGTATTGCCATGTCAGTATGTGGAATGATGCCGCGTAATATACACGCTGTGAGCAAAGGTTGGAATGTATGCGCATTATTACTGCAAATTTAAATGGGATCCGCGCTGCTGAGCGCAAGGGCTTTTTTGACTGGATGAAGCGTCAGCGACTGGATGTGCTGTGTATTCAGGAAACTAAGGCACAGGAAGAGCAATTGAGCGCAGATGCTTTTCACCCTAAAGGCTATTTTAGCTATTTCTTCGATGCGGAGAAGAAGGGCTATAGTGGCGTGGCGCTGTACTGTAAAAAAGAGCCTGATGCGGTACGTACGGGCCTAGGCTGGCCGCATTGTGATACGGAAGGGCGTTGGATTGAAGCGGATTTCGGTAAGCTGACGGTTGTTTCATTGTATTTGCCATCAGGATCATCCAGTGATGAGCGTCAAGCGAATAAGCTCGATTTTATGGATAGGCTTCGCGCTGAAATGAAAAAAATGCGCCGGCGTAAACGTGAGTACATTATCACTGGTGATTTTAATACTGTGCATAAAGAAATTGATATTAAGAATTTTAAATCTAACCGCAAAAATTCAGGTTGTACGGATGCTGAGCGTCAGTGGATGGATGATGTGTTAAACAAAGACGGCTGGACGGATGCGTTTCGTGTGGTTGAGAAAGGACCAGATAATTACACTTGGTGGTCTAACCGAGGTAATGCGCGTGCTAACAATGTTGGGTGGAGGATTGATTATCAATTAGTGACACCGGGACTGGCAGACAAAGTGAAGAAGGCGAGTGTCTATACTGAAAACTGGTTTTCTGATCATGCGCCTTTGACGATTGATTACGATTATGAGATTTAGTTAGTGTTCTTTTAAATTAGGTTTGCGGTCAGGCTTATCTTTCCTCCTTAGGGTTTTGCTCAAAGAACCTCTTCGAGTTTCATTTTGAGCACCCTAACCATATAGGTTCAGGGCATGTGTTACACAATGCATCGGAAAGATAAGTCTGACCGCTTGTAGGTGTAAAGATCGGTAGAATATTTAGATCCTGTTTATCTTGTGAATTATGTCAAAAAAATGATTTTTATCTTTTATTAGTCAAAACGCGATACCAGAAATACTGACTGTGCTAAGGTGAGTTCAAATAATAAAACGGCTTTAGTTTTCGTATGTCTTCATCTAATAATTTTCAGCCTTTACATACTTGGCGTGAGTCATTACTGGTTTATACTCGGCCGCGCGTGGTTGGTATTTTGTTTCTGGGGTTTTCTGCTGGATTGCCTTTTTTATTAGTCTTTTCTACGCTCTCTGCATGGTTGAATGATGCCAATGTAAGCAAGGCTACAATTGGTTTCTTTAGCTGGATTGGTATTACTTATTCTATCAAAGTCATTTGGGCTCCGGTTATTGATCGCGTGCCATTTCCATATTTAACTAAATTGTTTGGCAAGCGCCGTAGTTGGATGTTAGTGGCGCAAGCCGGTATTGCTCTGGGTTTATTGGGTATGGCGAGTATTGATCCTAGTCAGGATCTACAAACCATTGCGTTGTTTGGTTTGTTGGTGGCATTTAGTTCA
>JALTKP010000062.1 GCA_027078075.1 Gammaproteobacteria bacterium
TTCAAGTTCCTCACTTAAACGTTGATGACCTTCAACCGTAATATAAGGTGATTTTTTTGGTGCAGGTGGACGATAACGACCCATATCATATTCTCAACTATCTATTACTTCACTGCATTAACATGCGCACACCCAATACCACGAGCAACACAGCAAATACTTTCTTCAATACATTAACCGGTAAACGATGCGCGAGCTTCGCCCCTAGTGGTGCAAATAACATGCTCGTGATCACAATACCAATAAAGGCTGGCCAATAGATATATCCGATTGCCCCATCCGGTAAGTTCGCTTCATTTAAGCCTGTTATCGTATAAGCCAGCGTGCCTGCCAAAGCAATGGGTAAACCACACGCTGCCGACGTTGCTACCGCCTTATGCATTGTGGTGTTACACCAGACCAAAAACGGCACCGTAAGCGTGCCCCCGCCAATACCCACAATGGCTGATATCCCACCAATACCCGTAGCGGCTAAGCCAGTACCCAGCTTGCTTGGCAATTGACGATGTGGTGCTGGTTTTATATTCATTGCCATTTGTAAAGCAACCAGTAATTCGAATACGCCAAAGAAAATTCTCAACGAATCTGCCTTCATTAAATCAGCCACTGCCGCACCAATGAATGTACCAATAATAATACCGGGTACTAAACGCCAGAAAAGCGGCCAAATGACGGCAGCGTGCTTATGGTGAGCCCAGGTCGATGAAATTGACGTCATCATGATAGATGCCAATGAAGTCCCCACGGCCATATGTATAATTAGTTCAGGAGGAAATTGATGACGACTAAAAACCACTACCAGTACGGGCACAATAATTAAACCACCACCCACACCTAACAAACCAGCAACAGTACCAGCAAAAGCGCCTAGCAAAAGATAACTAAACCACTCCAGAAAAACTGCTTCCACTTATTATTTCATCCTATCTTTGTTAATACACGACCGCAGTATGTGAATCTTGATGAAATTACACAAAAGGATTACTGCTCCTATAAGCTATATAGGTTTATAATACCCCTGTGGGAAAAGAATTTCGTATCATTATTTTAGTCGCCGCCATTCTAACAAGCATGGTAGGGACGGTGCCGGCTTTTGCTCAGGCCAAAAATACACTTGAATCACAACGGGAATTATTCAAGCAAGCTCGTAAAGCCGTTCGTAATGGTTCTATCACACGGTATCGTAAATTACGCACCCAACTCGACGATTACCCACTTCGAGGTTACCTTGATTACGAATACCTGAAGCGACAATTATACAAACCCCGCGTTAAAGACTATCAAGAGTTTTTTATACAATATGAAGACTCACCCATTGCTAACCGCCTGCGCAAAAAATGGCTCACAATACTAGCCAAACAAGGTCGTTGGAAACTCTTCCTTGAGCACTATAAAGATCTGAATAACACCCGACTTGAATGCTCTCGAGCACTGGCACTGCAAAATATTGGCAAAACTCAGCAAGCAAAAGTTGCCGCAGAAAAACTCTGGTTAACCGGCAGATCTCAACCTCGTCGTTGTGACACTGTTTTCAAAAACTGGCGAGCCAGCGGTGAAGCCACACCGGAAATTATTTGGCAGCGCATTCGCCTTGCTATGCATAAGCGCAAACCCAACCTAGCCAAATATTTAGCAAAATTTCTTGGTCCGTCTGAACGTAAGTGGGTCGAGCGCTGGCGACAAATGTATCGGCGCCCAGCAAAAATGCTGGATCATAAATACTTCCGCTCTGACACAGCACTTGTAAGAGAAATTGTTTTACACGGTGTTGAACGTCTCGCACGCATTGATGCCAACGAAGCCGCTAAACGCTGGCAGACGATCAAAACACGCTACCATTTCAGTGATGATGATATTGGTAAAGTTCAACGTCGCATTGGTCTGTCTGCTGCAACCCAAGGCATTCCAGAAGCACTGCAATATATAAAACAAGTTGACCCCAAATGGATGGATGACTCGATTCAAACTTGGCGGGTTCGTAGCGCACTGCATGTAAGAGACTGGAATTCTGTACTGCAATCTGTCGATTCATTATCGGCCGAGCAACAACAAAAAGATAATTGGCAATATTGGCGAGCACGCGCCCTGCAAAAACTAGGGTTTGAAGAAAAATCCATCGCCATTTACCAGCATCTTGCCAAATCATTTAGTTACCCAGGCTTATTAGCTGCCGATAAAATTGGTGCCAATTATTCACTCGATGGTACAAGCTTAGTATCGAGTAAACAGGAAATCAAAGCACTGCAAAACATTCCTGGCATCGCTCGTGCAATGGAATTATATAAACTTGGTATGACTATTGATGCACGACGTGAGTGGCGGCTTGCGATTAGTGAGATGTCTACGCGAAAATTACAAGTCGCTGCTATCGTTGCCAGTAAGTTAGGGTGGCACGATCGTGCCGTGCTTACTATTGGTAAAACCAATACACTCGACGATTTAAAATTACGCTACCCTGTCGTATTTAAAAAACAAGTTCTTCGTCACGCACTGCATAATAAAATTGCCCCTGCATGGGTATATGGCGTTTTAAGACAAGAGAGTGCATACATGACAGATGCTCGCTCACACGCCGGTGCTTTAGGGCTTATGCAGCTCATGCCAAGAACCGCGCGTAGCGAGGCTCGAAAACTTCGCATCCGACTTCGCAATCGTCATGAAATATTAAATGTTGATAAAAATATTCGCCTCGGTACTGCGCATTTGAAACGCGTGCTTGATATTAATAAAGGTCGCCACGTCCTTGCCACTGCCTCTTATAATGCCGGTGTTCAACGCGTAAAAAGTTGGCTGCCTAAATCAGAAACCGTGCCTGCTGACATCTGGATTGAAACAATTCCTTTTAGAGAAACACGTAAATATGTAAAACGGGTTATGTCTACTATGGCAGTATTTGAAAAACATTTAGATCAACCGGTGACACCTTTATTAAAACGACTTGATGACATTAAACCGAAATCTTAATTTTTGATTTTTAACTTCTCTCGGCGTTCATCCATTGGCAATCCTGATAGTTCGTTTACCTGCTGATAAAACATTGGCAAATCACCATTGTATTTTTTTATCAATGCCGCAAAGGCTTTAACATGTCCTTGATAAGTACCAACCGGAGCAAGGCGCGCATTGTTAAGAGGCTTGTTAAACCAGTGATCAAAACCAGTATAACCATCCCAGCCTTTACGCATAACAAAATAGGCTCTACGTAAAGTACCTAAGGTTTGCCGCTTCTTTATACGTTTTTTATTATCTGTTTCTAATGACTGATATAAAACTTCTAATTGTTTTCTATATTTTAGTAATAACCCAACAAATTGCTTATCACGTTGTTGGTCAATCACATATTCAGAATAATACTGTGGCTTATCTTCATGCGCTAACCAACGTTTAACACCCTCATCTTGTACGGCTACAGCAAATGATTCATTTAACTCACTATCATTCTTAAAATATATTTTTTCATGTGCTAATTCATGGAAAAGAATACCGGCTAAGGTTAGATCATCATAACGTAACATCGGATTATAAATAGGATCTGCAAAAAAACCGCGGGTTGAATAAGCAGGTGAAGGTGCCACATGCACATCCCACCCTTGCTGCTCTAATTCCATTGCAATGGATTCAGCATAAGCCTTTTCAAAATAAGAACGGTATCCCAAGCAGCCTAAAAAAGGGTAACACCACTGTTTAGTTTGTAATGATAATTCAGGGGTCGCAAATACATTCCACAGTACATAAGGACGCCCCACGTCTGCGTAACTTCGAAAACTATCTGAGTCAGGCAGTGCTAAATTGCTAATTGCAAAATCATGCATACGTTCAACTGCTTTAAGTTTTTGCACTACTTCTGGTTTTGTTTCAGGATTTTTGATTACTTCTGGAATAGGACGTCGTTTAGATAAAACTTCAAGCTGGCCAGAAATAGCATGACCATAGTATTGTAACTCGGCACAACCGCTGAGTAACAAAACCAGTAATAGTGTAAGAAAACGCATAGCTATTTATACCATATAATTAAGATCTAACGCAGAGACGCAAAGGACGCGGAGAAAAAATAAAAAATATCTGGCGCTCTCGGCGTTAAATCTCGAAAATGGTGACAGGCATCAAGAGCCGCTACAACAGATTAGTTTGTGCTTATATTGAGTGAGACGTTATAAACGCGGAGGTCGCTGAGGCGCAAAAAGCGCAGAGAAAAATAATAAAAAACACTTTGCGCCTTTGCGTCTCTGCGTTAGATCTTTATATCAAGCCATAATAAAAAAAGGCTGCCAGAAGGCAGCCTTTTCGAAAACCATAAACGTTTACGTTACAGGTTTGAGTAGTAGTCAATCAGAATCTTCGCAACTTCAGGGCGCGAGAATTCTTTCGGTGGCGCTTCGCCATTACCTAACATTTCACGCACCTTGGTACCTGACAGTAAGACAAAGTCATCTTTTTCATGATCATCAACTTCACGCATCATGACAACTTTGTTTAATTTCTTAGACCAAGCTGTGTGATCTGCCATAAACATTTCGATCTCCATTGCACCTGCTGGTACTTCATCATCAAAAATAGTTTGTGCATCAAATGCTCCGTAGTAATCACCCACACCAGCATGGTCACGACCAATGATGAAGTGTGTTGCACCCATGTTTTGACGGAAGTACGCATGTAATACTGCTTCGCGTGGTCCGGCGTAAAGCATGTCGAAACCATAACCAGTAACCATTGCACTGTTTGCAGGGAAGTAAACTTCAACCATTTTACGTATTGCAGCATCACGTACATCTGCAGGAATATCACCTGGCTTCAATTTACCTAACAACATGTGAATCACTAAACCATCACAACCTAAACGGTCCATTGCCATGTGACAAAGTTCTTCATGTGCCAAATGCATTGGATTACGTGTTTGGAAAGCAACAACTTTATTCCAACCGTGCTCAGAAATTTCATTACGAATTTCTACTGCAGTACGGAATGTATCTGGGAAATCATTAATAAAGTAACTGAAGTTTAATACTTGAATAGGACCAGAAATCGCAAAACGCCCCACTGAGTTAAACGCCGCAACACCCGGGTGCTCCATATCATCAGTGCGGTAAACCTTATCCGTCATTGTTGCCATCTGTGCATCTGACACTTCTTCGATAGCTTCAACTGTTTGAATCGCAATCACTGGATTGCCATCAACATTTGGGTCACGTAATGCAATACGTGCTGCACCTTGTACGTCTGAAGCATCTTCAACCAGATTCATTACTGGTACAGGGAAGAATTGACCAGTCGTCGTCTTCATATTTTCGGCACAACCCATGGCATCTGCCACGTTCATGTAACCGGTTAATGGTGTGAAGTAACCACCACCCATCATCACCGCGTTACCTGCAGCTGCTGAACTAATTACAACTGACGGCAAGCCTTCTGCCTCTTTTGTTAGCGCAGCATGTTCATCTGTATCGTAAACGAACAGTGGCTTCAGTTCGTCAGCACCAATTGGTTTAATCATGGGTCTTCTCCGTATCTAACTATTTAAATTCAGTTTGCGGTGGCTCATCTCGCCATTCTTCGCATAGGGGTGCCGTTTTACATCAAGAACGGTACTAGTTTCAAACAAAATTACACTAATAGATACCATGACGGGGCTTATAAGCCCGCTATCACCCTGATACTACAGGGTCATGCTATGATCTGCGCATGAAAACCTATTTAGTTGGCGGCGCTGTCCGTGACAAATTACTCGGCCTTGAGCCCAAAGAATGCGATTGGGTGGTGGTGGGCTCTAGCCCCGAAGAAATGCTCAAATTGGGCTACAAACCGGTTGGCAAAGACTTCCCTGTGTTTCTTCACCCAAAAACCAAAGAAGAATATGCATTGGCTCGCACTGAGCGTAAAACTGCCCCTGGCTACACCGGATTTAGCTTCCATGCTGCTCCTGATGTCACCCTTGAAGAAGACTTGCTACGTCGTGACCTCACCATCAATGCCATTGCAATGGATGACGACGGTTCACTGATTGACCCGTTTGATGGTCAGTCGGATCTTGATGCTGGTTTACTAAAACATGTTTCAGCCGCATTTAGCGAAGATCCTGTACGTATTTTGCGTATTGCTCGCTTTGCCGCTCGCTTCGCTAAATTTGGCTTCAAGGTAGCTCACGGCACGAATAAGTTAATGCGCACAATGGTTAAAAATGGCGAGGTAGATGCGCTTGTCGCCGAACGCGTTTGGAAAGAACTTGATAAAGCGCTCACCGAAGATCATCCCGAGGCTTTCTTTAAAGTCATGCGTGGTTGTGGTGCCTTGTCAGCATTATTCCCCGAAATTGATTCACTTTATGGTGTACCGCAACCTGAGCAGCATCATGGTGAAATAGACACCGGTATTCACGTCATGATGGTATTGCAACAAGCAGCTCAATTAAGCCCAGATCCAAAAGTCCGCTTTGCGGCATTAACTCACGACCTTGGCAAAGCAACCACACCAGAATCAGAGTGGCCACGACATATCGGTCATGAACAACGCAGTGTTAAATTGGTTGAGCAGCTTTGCGATCGATTTAAAATCCCTAATGAATATAGATCACTGGCTAAAATAACCGCGCAATATCATACCCATTGTCATCGTGCTGCCGAATTAAAATCAGCTACCATGCTTAAAGTGATTGAAGCCTGTGATGGCTTTCGTAAACCAGAACAGTTTGAAAGTTTCTTACTTGCCTGTACCGCGGATGCCCGTGGTAGGAAAGATCATGAACATGATCTTTACCCACAAGCCGATCTATTTCGTCGTGCCTATTCAATTGCAAAAACTGTTGATACTCAGTCTATTATTACTGCTGGCCATAAGGGTGCGGCTATTCGGGATGAATTACAGAAACGACGAATTGCTGCTATTAAAGGAGAGCTTAATAAAGAGTCTTAACGATTATTAAGAACGTTCAGCAATAAGTTGCTCTAGCCTATTCTGGCCGCTCGAGAAATAATGCAAACAGTCAGCGCAAAGACAATCACCATAATCATCTGCGAT
>JALTKP010000063.1 GCA_027078075.1 Gammaproteobacteria bacterium
CTTATTTATTTCTCATTTTTTAAATCAATACGTTGTATATTTTTATCGGGCTATTTTTAATAGTAATTAGTGTAAGGTTCAGACTAGTTACAACCCTATATTATATTTCACTAACAGACCGCTTCGGGTCGACAACAGACTAGCATTACATGCACCCCATCGTCTCCTTCCAGTATTTTTCTCCAGACTGCGAACCATAAGCTCAGTTTTTCATCTCCAACTTCCGCGTCTCTGCAGAAATAGCCCTTCAAACAATCCACCATACAGTGATGGGGCTTACGGATAAATATTTAGCATGTATTAAACGTTATGTTTACGCCTTGAAAATCCGAAGAAAGCTAATAGAACAGAACCAAATAACCACGCCGCAGCAGGGAGAGGAACAGTTGAAACATTTAGCGTGTTGAGATAAAACTCCTGATTATTACCCGAGCTTGCGGTGGCCAGACTAATGAATTCAAATGTCTGCCCAACAAAACTGGATAAGAGAGGAAATTCAGCCAGGGATAATGTGTACAGTAACGCGTTGTCTTCATTGATGCGAAGCTGAAAATCACCATCAAAGTTGGTGTAGTGCTCGCCGTTAACGAATCTTAAACCATCCAGTGAGACAGTTGTATTAAATACCAACTTCAAGGTTTCACTAGCCGTGATGTTATCATCGCTACTGGGGCTACATTGGTTATTCGAATTTACAACTTTACAAACACCCAAACCAGCGCGATTTCTCCAACGGCCATCCATGTACGCTGATGCTGCTTGCTTAGCACCATTGCTATCAACAAATGATCCCGAAGCCGTCAGCGTTACACCACCATTGGTAACACTGTACCAGTCATAACCAAACTCACCCAGACCGCTATTTGCAAGGCTGTTTGTAAATGCAGAAGCGTTAGTATTTAAACCATCCGCATAGTCACCAAAATTAAAGGTTGCTGCATGAAGAGAAGTGCTAACGAACCCGAGCAACGCTAGTAAACAAGTAAACTTTTTCATCAATGGCCCCACCCATTATCTATGTCATGATTATTATTGATTATTACTTAATATTCTATGGCCCGAACGGGTCATAAAACAGAATGTACCATAATTGAAGCTAGCCACTTTTTACCATTAACCTCATATTTATTAGAAGGTTGCAGAAAGCTCAATGATTCACTGTAATCCCTCCCTTGTATTCTCAGATATTATCCTTATATTAGTGAACACTGATATTTTAACGAGGATATGAACATGCCAGTCGATTTAACCAAGGACACCTTACAGTCCACTATTGATGACAACGATATTGTTGTACTGGATTTCTGGGCACCTTGGTGTGGCCCATGTAAAGGCTTTGCGCCCGTTTTTGAGAAGGTTGCTGCCGAGAACCCTGATGTTGCATTTGCCAAAATCAACACTGAGGAAGAACAGGAATTGGGGCAAATGTTCCAGATTCGTTCTATTCCTACTTTGATGATTTTCCGTGAAAACATTATTGTTTTCTCACAACCCGGTGCGATGCCAGAAGCGGCCTTGACTGAGATTATCGGCAAAGTAAAAGAACTTGATATGGATGAGGTTCGCAAACAAGTTGCAGAGCAAGAAAAAGCCAACGCTTAATTCTCTTTGTAGTGTTAAAAAAGCCCGTCAC
>JALTKP010000064.1 GCA_027078075.1 Gammaproteobacteria bacterium
GTACATATTGTAGTTTTATATCGTCCTTAGCGTTTAAATTTTGAGTGTCAATAATTGTATTGTTGGTGTTGCCACTTATGATTTCACCCTTTGTATTTATTAGAACTCGGTTGTCTATCGGTAGCCAACCAAATTGTTGTAAGAATAATTTATCTAAAGGTTCTCTCTCAGCATTAATTTCAGTTACCACATACATATATTCTTGCATACGTAAATTCTCGCGAACAATGCCTGCATAACGTTCAAGCTCGCTACGCTCAGCAGTAAGGTATGTGTCGAGTAAGCGAGAAGTGCGTTGTAACTGTTGGTTAGCTTCCGTTAATAAGATATTTTGTGTGTGCCAAAAAGAGAGACTTAGTGCTACAGCCAGAAATATCGATACCAAAAGAATATAAAAAATGAGTCGAGAGCGAAATGTTGTTAAAGAGAACATGTTGATAATTAGTGTGTAGCAGGGTCTATAGGCAATATTTCATATTCACTGAATAAGTGAGCGTTGTTAAATACTTCTACTTGTGCATTACGCATTAATTTTTTGAGTTCGCTAGAAGCCTCTTTATTTGTAATAAGAGATAATTGTCGAAAAAAGGGATATTTAGATTTTTTTAAGTTGTTGCTTGTTGGTAAGTAGCCATCTACTCGAATAATTTTAGTATTAGAGTTTTTACCACGTAACCATGCTCTGCCTGCATGCCCAAATCCGGCTGTAAAATCACCAATCCGTTTTACCATTTCATCGGCGCTTTGTACGTTGATGCGTGTTGTCGTAAATTTGTCAGCACTATTGAGAATAGTTTTCCAATGCCCTGGGCGTTTTTTACAATGCAAGCGAGTAACAACAACAATTGATTTGTCTTCACCACCTACTTGCTTCCAGTTGGTGATTTTGCCACTAAAAATGTCTTTGACTTGCTTGATACTGAGGTTGTTAATGGGGTTACTGATATGCCCAAGTATCATAAGAGGCTCTAGTGCGAGGGGGAATACATCAAGGTTTTCTTTTTTTATTTCTCTATCACTTAATGGGCAGCAAACCATACCAAAGCTTTCTTTACTCGTGGGATGCTGTTTGGTTGATTTAATACCGGCATTACAACCAACACCGAGCATGGATTGTTTTCCAAAAATAGTTATTTTTCGGCCACTTATTTTTTCTAAGATTGGTTTTATCTTATTCATGATTACCCATGAGGAATGTGCCCCTGCAGCCGTATAAGAAATCTCATTATTGGCACTACTGGATAACGGAATAAATAATAGAATCGATGCTAAGATCGTCACACTTATTTTCTGTAATAAACATCGGTCTAGCATCAAATACCCCCCACAGGTATCTTAAAATGGCGTAAAAATCACGGATAGTCCAAGTTCAAAATAGAATTGACAGTGTAGAACCTACATAGAGTGTAGTGTAAATTTCTGAAAAAGAGAGGTTAAAACGACGAATTGCAGGCAGTGCATCCAGGGTCTTTAGGTAATTTCATCGTCCGCCACTGCATTGTCATACCATCGAACAGCATTAGTTTACCGGCAAGAGAGTCACCGATATTCAATAATAATTTTAGGGTTTCTAGTGCTTGCATTGAGCCAAGTATTCCGACCATAGGCGCAAGCACGCCATTACTGGTGCAATTGGTGTCTTCATCCCCACTATCTTGATAAAGACACTGATAGCAGGGTGCATCAGGCTTGTCACAGCGAAATACGGATATTTGCCCTTCCATACGAATGGCTGCGGCAGAAACAAGCGGTGTTTTAGCCGCTAAACAGGCTTTATTGACGGCGAAACGGGTGGCAAAATTATCACTGGCATCCACAACAACATCAGCGTGTTTTACCGCTTCGATCAAAGCATTACCCGTTAATTTTTCATTTCGAGTAGTAATTTTGATAAGGGGGTTTATTTTTTCGAGGTGCTGTTTAGCTGACTCGGTTTTAGCTTGCCCAATATTAGTGCTGTCGTGAAGGATTTGGCGCTGTAAATTTGATACATCGACGTGATCAAAATCAACCAGTTCAAGTTGTCCTACACCACTGGCGGCTAGATACATCGACACGGGTGAACCTAATCCCCCTAGACCAATGATGAGCACTCGGGAGTTACTGAGTTTTTGCTGACCTGCAACATCGACTTGAGGCAGCATGATTTGGCGGCTGTAGCGGAGTAATTCGTCATCATTCATCACACTATCATACAATGAAATGAGCTTGTTGTAGCAGTAGATTGAACCTTATCTGTATTCACGCCAGTGATTTGGGCGATCGTCTCGACAACCGTGAGGAAGTTTTAGATAGCGACAAATATAGATATCACGTGTTGTTTTGCTGTCGTAGTGGCAGCCCATATTGATACATTGGGTTTCTTCAGTGAAGTGACATAGTGCTCGGCGAATTTTGCACATAAGACTGTTATCTAAATGGAAACCGACTTCGGTTAAACCTGTTTCAATAATTTCCAAGTTTACAGTGCGCAGATCATAACTGATATGTAACTGAGTATCAGAAACAGGATTGAGGTTAACAATGCCCGGTGCATCGGCTAATAATAGCGTTGCAAGCTGCGACGGCGCCTCATCCTGATCATATACTTCATCGAACAGGATATCGCGGTACTTAATACATTCGTTAGAAGTGCTATCCATACTCGTATCCTAGGACGATAGGATAAATATGCAAGTTCTATAAGTAGATTAGGGTTTAGTGATATTGATTAGCTTTTTATGCCAATGCAGATTCTATCGTTGCCAGCCAAATCTTGTCTGGTTTCAATCTGCCCAAAGCCATTGTCATGAAACAATTGCTGTACAGCTTCACCTTGGTCGTAGCCATGTTCAATAAGTAACCAGCCATTTGTGTTTAAAAATTCTTTTGCCTGTTGAGTAATTAAGCGAATAGCATCTAGACCATCTTCGCCCGAGGTCAGTGCAAATTCGGGTTCACAGGCAAGTTCAGCTGATTGCATGTGAGGATCGTCGCTTCGAATATAGGGGGGGTTACTTACAATGATGTCAAAGCGTTGTGGTTGCGTAAAGGCGCTACACCAATTGCTATGAACAAATATAATATTTTCAAGTTGGTGTGTTGCCGCATTAACTTTAGCGACCTCCAGTGCAGCGACGGAAAGGTCGGTTGCGGTAATTTGGCAATGGGGGCATTCACTGGCGAGAGAAAGTGCAATGGCGCCACTACCGGTACCTAGATCGGAAATGGTTATTGGTGTGCTTTTTATTTCGGGTAAAAGCGCTAAAGTTGCTTCAACGAGTAACTCTGTATCGGGTCTTGGAATCAAGGTATCTGAGGTAACTTTGAGTGAGAGAGACCAGAAATCACGTTTACCTGTTAAGTAGGCAACTGGTTCCCCTGATGTGCGTCGTGCAATGAGACGCGAGAATTCATGAGTTACTTTTTCATCGGGTTCAAACTCTGGGAAGGCGCGAAGATAACTGCGTTGCTTATTAATAACAAAAGCGAGTAATACTTCGGCATCAAGCAGTGCAGTGTCTGATGAGACAAGTTGCTCTACAGCATTTTTTAACAGTTCATCTATGCGGGGCATAGTATTGCCTAGTCACCCATGGCCGCGAGTTGATCAGCCTGATATTCATGACGTATCGGCTCGATGACCTGATTTAAATCACCCTCTAAAATCTCTTGAAGTTTGTAGAGTGTTAAATTAATTCGGTGATCAGTTAAACGACCTTGTGGGAAATTATAAGTCCGAATTCGCTCTGAACGATCTCCACTACCAATTAAATCGCGGCGTTGTTCTGCTTGCTCTGAATCTTGTTTTTCTTGTTGTGCATTCATTAAACGCGACTGCAATAAGCCCATTGCCTGTGCACGGTTCTTATGTTGTGAGCGTTGATCCTGACATTCCACAACCGTACCTGTTGGTATGTGAGTAATCCGAATCGCTGAATCAGTTTTATTTACGTGCTGACCACCAGCACCAGAAGCGCGGAAAGTATCAACCTTTAAATCAGAAGGATTAATATCGATAGCTTCAATATCATTGACTTCTGGCATGATCGCAACGGTACAAGCGGAGGTATGAACACGGCCTTGCGATTCTGTTTCAGGGACACGTTGCACACGATGTCCACCAGATTCAAATTTCAGTCGTGAATAAACACCTTTACCCTGAATACGCGCGACGATTTCTTTGTAACCGCCATGTTCACCTTCGTGTTCGTTAATAATTTCAAGCTGCCAGCCTTGTTTTTCAACATACCGGCTGTACATACGAAATAAAGCACCAGCAAATAAAGCGGCTTCATCGCCACCAGCGCCAGCTCGTATTTCAAGAAACACATTACTTTCGTCATGTGGGTCAGTAGGTAATAGAAGTATCTGTAATTCAGCTTCAAGTTCTTCAATTATTTTTTTTGATGATTTGATTTCTTCTTCTGCCATTTCGCGCATTTCGGCATCATCTTCTTCGAGCATACTTTTGGCCGCATCTAAATCATCTAACGCGGCACGGTAGTTATTGAAAACCATAACCAGTGGGTTGAGTTGCGCATACTCTTTCGATAGTTCGCGAAACTTATTATTGTCGGCAATGGTTTCAGCGTCGGAGAGCAGCGCATTGATTTCTTCAAGGCGCTCGGCAAGGGTATCGAGTTTGTTACGTATAGATGCTTTCACTTTATTAATTCCGTTTGTATTACTTTATAGAGGATGGCCGAAATGCATCGGCAGACAGAGTAGAGCAGAGTTAAAAGCAGCTAGGGCTCTTCACCAAGATTGTAGAGTTCGCGGACAATATCCAATACATCGCGGCGACCTTCAAAACTGGCTTGGCGCATGCGGGTACTGGGTAGGTGGGTAAGTTTATTGGTTAATAAACGTGCCAGTTCTTCGAGGACAACTTCAGGGTTGTCGCCATTACGAATACGTTGCAAGGCACGCATAACAGTTTCATCACGAAGTGCTTCAGCATGATCACGAAAATCACGAATGGTTGAAATAGAATCAAGTGAACGAAGCCAGCCCATGAAGTGCTCAACTTGTGTATCGATAATTTCTTCTGCTTGGGTGGCAGCATCCTGTCGAGATTGCAGGTTTTCTTGAATGATTTCCTGTAAGTCATCAACGCTGTACAGGTAAACATCATCCAGTTCGTCTACTTCCGGTTCAATGTCGCGAGGCACAGCGATATCAACCATGAACATCGGTTTGTGCTTGCGTTGTTTTAGTGCACTTTCAACACTGCCTTTGCCTAGAATAGGTAAACTACTAGCAGTGGAAGAAATAATAATATCGGCTTCAGCAAGATGACTGGGCATTTCTGATAAGGCAATCGCATAGCCATCAAATTGGCTCGCTAGGGCATGTGCGCGCTCAGCGGTGCGGTTAGCGATAATCATACGGCCAATACCTGATTCATTCAGATGGCGTGCGGCAAGCTCAATGGTCTCGCCAGCACCGATTAACAGCACCGTAAGTGGGCTGAGATCACCAAAAATTTGTTTTGCTAATGAAACAGCTGCAAAGGCGACCGAAACGGGGCTATGCCCAATTGCAGTATCTGTGCGAATTTGTTTTGCGACAGAAAATGTGTGCTGAAATAATTTTGAAAGTGTTTTACCAATGGTGCCAGCGGTGCTCGCTTGTTGGTAGGCATCTTTCATCTGCCCAAGAATTTGTGGTTCACCTAATACCAGTGAATCTAAACCACTGGCAACACGCAACATATGGCGCACAGCGAGTTGATCTGGGTGGCGGTAAACATAAGGTTCAAGCGAACCGCTATCAAGTCGATGGAACTCTTGGAGCCAGTCGAGGACTACATTACTGTTAGCGGCATCAATTCCACAGTAAACTTCAGTGCGATTACAGGTAGAAAGTATCGCAGCTTCATCAACAGAAGTGCGTTCTGTCAGGTCTTGGAGGGCTGATTGCATTGAATCTGGGCCGAACGCAACTCTCTCCCGTATTGAGACAGGAGCAGTCTGATGATTAATGCCAAATGCGAGAAGAGCCATAACGTTATGTATTTAATCAGCTTTTTAGTGTTTTTTCATGCTATAACAGTGTCATAGAGCATGAACGATGGTTAACATACTATTAAAAGTAGCTATTATACTAAAAAATAGCGGCAACGGATTTCCTATTTCACATATTTCTATGTATTAGTAGGTATTATAAGGGTCAGGCTGGAATATCTGGCCATGAATAAGATGAGAGAATGATGACAAGAAATACGACTGTTTTATTTTTAGCTAGTGCTATATTGCTATCAGGCTGTTCTGCCTTAACTAAGCAAGAGCCCATTACTAAGCCTGCTGTTCAAGAGAAAAAGAAAGTAGTAATCAAGAAGAAACCACCGGTTCGTCAGGATTTGCCTGATGTAAATCTCGATGCTGAGTTATTGTTTACCTTGTTGTCCGGTGAAATAGCGGGTTATCGTGGTGAACTTGGTGTTGCCACACAACAATACTTACGAGCCGCAAAAGAAACACGCGACCCACGCGTTATTCAGCGAGCAGTACGAGTGGCTAGCTATGCAAAATTGTATAAGGAAGGCTTAGAGGCCGCAAAACTTTGGATTGAAGTTGAACCGAAAAGCAAAGCGGCACAGATTAATCTTGCAACATTGCAATTGCGTAATGGTTTAAAAACAAAAGCACTTAATGGCTTTGATGCATTAATTAAAAAGTCAGCAAACAAAGAAACTTTTTTTATCACACTTGGTAAGCAGCTTGTTAGAGAAAAAAACCGTGAACAAACTTTAGAACTAATGCAACGATTAGTATCACGTCACCCAAAAGTGTCATCAGCACATCTGGTACTAAGCTCGTTGGCAGAACAAAATGGAAAATTTGTTTTAGCTGAAAGTGCTGTACGCCAGGCAACGGCTTTAAAAGAAAACTGGACTGATGCACAAAACCAATTAGCACGCATTTTACGTTTACAAGGTAATACCGACAAGGCAATTGAATTTTTAAAGGGAGTTCTGGATAAGTCCCCTGATAATAAAGCA
>JALTKP010000065.1 GCA_027078075.1 Gammaproteobacteria bacterium
GCCAGGCTTCTATCTACCTAAGGGTAGCGACATTGTTGCTCAGCGCGTATTGTCATACGCTTACCAGACAGGTCGCTTAAGCCCTGAAAATCAGCCCCCAATCACTTGGGGGCTTTTTTTTGCCTGTTTTATTCTCTAGTTTGATGTTTTAACCAGAGTATTTTAAGTAAAAACACCTAACCCCGCCTGAGGGATAGTCAATAATATGATATGCATACATCAAGAGTTATTAGGATAGGAAAGCATGCTCTAAAAATTACGATATGAATGATGTTATTCCTTTCTGAATATTGATCTATATTTGGATAAAGCAAAATGCGTAAGCAAGCCTTAGAGTTGGAAATAAAGTTAGCAAAGATATCTGGATCAATAGTTTTAGGTATGGAAGCTGTGTAAGGGCTATAAAAGCTCAATCAAGATAACTTGAGCATCACACACTAATTCTCATAGCATAAAAAGAAACATCCGAATTTATTTAAATCGAGCCTTATTTAACTAGCCTTTTTTATAATCGGTCGTTGGCTGGCAATTACGCTTATTGTAACCTCCTTGCCATTTCTTAATATTTCAACTTTTATTGCTTCTCCGGGTTTGGCTCGAGAAATAAGATTAATAGCATGCTTTCCATCAATTACGTCAACGTCATTTATACGTTTTATGATGTCCCCTGGGCGTAAACCTGCTTTGCTGGCAGGGCCATTGTTAAGCATTCCTGCGACTATCACACCATTGGTATCTGAGAGGCCAAATGATTCAGCTAGTTCGACGGATATATTTTGAATTTCAATTCCAATCCAGCCTCGTACCACATGTCCGTGGGTGATGATTTCTTCTGTAATCTTTTTGGCGTTGTTTATGGGAATGGCAAAGCCAATACCCTGTGATCCCTTACTACTGCTAAAAATGGCTGTGTTTATCCCAATAAGATGACCAAAGGCATTAATAAGAGCACCACCGGAATTGCCAGGGTTTATCGCGGCGTCAGTCTGGATAAAGTCTTCGAAAGTGTTTAATCCTAAACGATCTCTATCTGTGGCGCTAATAATTCCCATTGTAACGGTTTGACCGACACCAAAAGGGTTACCTATCGCTAACACAACATCACCAATTTCAATGCTGTTAGATTGACCTAGAGTGATGCTAGGTACGTTATTAATATTAATTTTGAGCACAGCTAGGTCAGATTCGGGGTCTGTCCCTACGATAGCAGCTTCAGCGTTCCTCCCATCTTTGAGAGCGATTTGAATTTCATCTGCACCTTCTACAACGTGATTGTTTGTTAGCACATAGCCTTGTTCGCTTATGATGACGCCTGAACCAAGGCTAGTTTCAAGTCTTTTCCTTGGTACTGATTGGCCGCCTTCTCCGAAAAAATGTTTGAAAAGAGGATCGTTGTATAGTCTAGGTTTTTGTTGGGATACTATTTTAGCTGTATAAATGTTTACGACGGAAGGTGAAGCAATTTTAACGGCTGCAGAATAGGAAACGGTGGCATTTTGTTCAGATTGGTTTTGGTTTGCTAGTTCTTTGGCGTCATTTACGGATATTTCATTGAAAACCACTGCACGATTATTGTTGCCCGAAAAATTTCCCTGTGTGAAATATAAGACAATAATCGCGGA
>JALTKP010000066.1 GCA_027078075.1 Gammaproteobacteria bacterium
CAATTAAATAAACACATATTTTTATGTTTAAATTTTGCCAATGATATTTGTGATCGTAATTCTGAAGAACTAATTATGATTAGAATAAAAGCAATACAAGCAAGAACCAGAATAAAAAATATTTCTATGAGATTTTGGAAGTTGAAATATCGAATCAAAATACCTCCAATACCACTGAATACCAAAGCCACAATCATTGGCACACCAACATCACCAAACAACCAGTTTGTTGCATTCCCCTTCAATATCTTGTTGTGTGTAATGTATGTCCCAACAACAAGATATACAGTATTTGTAAATACCCAGGCCATAGCACCACCCAATGCCCCATATGTTTTAACGAAAACAATAATAGACGGCATCATAATCGAAAGCAAAATTAGATTAATTTTTAATGGCAACTTTGATTCTCCATATGCTAATTGTAAAGCATATGGGAAATGCATTGCCCCGTTTAATGCTGTACCTATTATGAGCAATGAAACAATTGGTGATGCGAGCAGCGCCAAAGAATGTTCTTTAGTCCAAAGATATAATAGCTTGTCGGAAAATATTGATATTGAAATTGCTACTGGGAATAAAATCGCTAAAAATAATCTAGTTCCATTCTTATAAAACCTAAGGAGTTTTTTCGTATTTCCTTTTGCCACCATTTCAGACATTCGTGGATATATGGCATTGAACATTGGTGTTAATAATACATACAAACCACTTGCAACTACACTTGCCAGAGCATACCGTCCAAAGTCATCAAGTGTGAGCATTTTACTCAATAAAAGTTTATCAATTTGCAATAAAACAAGTCCTGACAGAGAAACCCCCATCATACCTGCAGAAAATCGCCAAATACGCTTTATTTCTTTTAGTTCGAAACGAGTATTTTTTGTATTTCCAATGATTCGCCATGCAAAGAAACGCATGCTGACCGCGTAAATAATACCTATCCCTGCCTGCCATAAGAAAAATGCCTGGATTGTTGGCGATACGAAAACAAGAATAAATACTGCACCAATATTAGCTAAGCTAATCGCCGCAATATTCACTCCGCTGGTTATGGTGAGTCTCTGAGCCCCCATCAGTGCTCCCATGTATAGTCCAACCGGCCAGCGACAGGCTATAATTAACCCCATAAGCATTACAGCTTGTGTGATGTTTTCTTGTGGAAGACTCTTCGTTTGGAGCCAAAATTTCGCAATATATGGAGCAATGCAATATATAAACACAGCAATGATTACTGCTATCAGCCAATATATTACTGCCAGCGTATGAAGCAGGTTCCGTGCGCCATGCATGTTTTGCATGGCATGACCACGAGCAACTTCGCGGTTAATCGTTGGCGCCATTCCCATATCGAGAAGTTGCAGAATTGCTTGGAATGTTACAAAAAATCCAATCAATCCATAGGCCTCAATACCGAGATACTTTATATAAAAAGGAACGACTGCAAGACCTACGACTGCTGACCATGCTGAATTGACTAAACCAGCAAAAAGGTTACGACTTAATCTCATCAAAATCTACTCATGGTAATCATTTGCATAATAACCATGACGTTTAACCAGTTCGTCACGTTCTGCCGCAGCAAGGTCTTCTTGAACCATCTCGCGA
>JALTKP010000067.1:0-3560 GCA_027078075.1 Gammaproteobacteria bacterium
AGTCATGCTTGAATCGGCAGGTAGAGGCTTTTCAACCGCAACTGACCTGGCTGATTATCTTGTCCGCAAGGGTGTTGCTTTTCGTGATGCACATGAAGTTGTTGGTCTTTCGGTTCGTTTTTGTATTGAGAACAATAAAGACTTACCTGAATGCACACTTGACGAATTACAACAATTCAGTGACGTTATTGATGATGATGTTTACAACGTATTAACACTGGAAGGCTCGGTTGCTGCACGGGATCATTTTGGTGGTACTGCACCCAATCAGGTGAGAGAAGCGGTTGCGCGTGCAAAACAACGGATATCATCATGACAAAAGGCGAGGGTAGTTTAAGCGCACTCAGCGATACCCTCGCTGATTTTGCTCGTCAACGTGACTGGGAACAATTCCATTCACCAAAAAATTTATCGATGGCATTAATTGCTGAAGCGGCAGAGTTGATTGAACACTTTCAATGGCTCACGGAAGAACAAAGTAACAATATTGATGCTGAAAAGAAACAAGCTGTTTCTCTGGAAATGGCAGATATTCTTATTTACCTGATACGTACAGCCGAGCGCCTTGATATTGATCTAATCGATGCCGCCTGGAAGAAAATAGCGATTAACGAACAACGTTACCCTGCTGAAAAAGTGCGTGGTGATGCACGCCGTGCGGGTGAATATGATAAAGATTAATTAAGCGGCAACAACGCAATCATTATTTTTTTCACGCGCAACGACCATTCCATTCTCCATTCTTTCCAACAACATTTTAATATCATTACCACGCTCCCATTCTGCCACTGTACTGCAGCAAGCGGGCATTTCTGATCCGAAAAATGACTGTAGATGTTCAATTAACTTTCTTGCTAATTTTTCCGCTGATGTTAAATCCGTTTCAGGTAAAACTAATATAAAGCTGTTTTTTGTGTAACGGCAAATTAAATCTGCCCAACGTAATTCTGATCGAATACCCCGACACAGCTGTAACATCGTATGCTCTGCATCCTCACTTGAGGAACAATCAAACTCAAATTGTATTAATGACAAGGCATTTTCATAACGGCGACAACGTGATATCAATGGCTCCAGATCCCGCGTTAAGCCACGCTGATTTAAAGCACCCGTGATTTCATCAGTTAAAACTAATCGCTCGACTCGCTTTTGCAGCATACAAACATCGGTAATATCTGTATAAAATCCAGCTTCGACTGTTGATCCTGTTGGAGACTTCAGTGTTTTATATTCACAACCCAGATAACGCGTGACCTGATTCGTTCGGTATTTAACTTCTAATTTTTCTGGCTTGCTAAATAATTCTTTCAATTGAAAATTATTCGCCTTTTCACTATCAAGCCCAATGAGCTGGTTAAATGACAGGTTTGTTAGTACCTGCATTTTGTCATTTGCCCACCCTATGCGCCCATCGCCATCAAATAAAACCATCCCGATAGGGCTCGCTTTAAATAATTCAGTCATCCAAATTGTATCAATTGGGTCTGCCATGCTCTCGCCTCACCATTTCTTTTTTTATAAACTGTTACTGATGTAAATTTGTATCGTCCAATCTGCTTTTTTCTTTAGTAACCTTGGGTATTGTTTTATCTAATTCAATAAAATCAATATGTTACACGGATAAAAATTGTTTAATAGTCTTTTTTTTGACGCCTTCTCTTTGGCTTCGACTACAGCTTTATCCTTATATGTCGATATAAACCTTAATGAATGAAGATAATAAAATTGATACGAATAGTATTAAGCGGCGCTTTATTGCCCTTAATCGAGATCGCGTGAATCGAATTAATCACTCGCTACGTTGGCGTCAGCGTGATTTTCTCACACTCTTACCGCTTTTATTCCACATTAATGACGAAAGCCTGCCAGGCTATGTTTCTAAAGATACACCGGTTGGAATCAGTAATTACAAACCGCTTAAAGCCAGCCTTGATGCTGCCAAAAGAATTAACAAGAAATTCAAGCACAGTAAACGCGCTTTATCCCGTTATAACATCTATTCACTTTTTCTAACGGGTAGTAGCGGCACCATTGCCCACACAGATACAAGTGATTTCGATATTTGGCTTTGTCATCGCCCTGGCATGGATATTGATGATATTAATTTGCTTAAAGAAAAAGCCAATGCCATTAGTAAATGGTGTGCCTCACTTGAGCTGGAAGTACATTTTTTTGTTATGGATGAACATCGCTTCACAAACCATGAACACGGAAACATGAACAGTGATCATAGTGGTACAGCTCAGCATCATTTACTACTTGAAGAATTTTATCGTACTGGTGTTTATCTTGCAGGTCGATATCCACTCTGGTGGTTTGTTTCTCCCGATCATGAAAATAACTATGACCAGCAAGCAAAACACCTTATTAAAACAAACAAAGTACGAGAGTTTGAGATCATAGACTTTGGTGGTTTAAATAATATTCCTGCCGAGGAATTTTTCGGCGCTTCTCTTTGGCAAATATATAAAGGCATTGACTCTCCTTATAAATCTGTTTTAAAAATATTATTAATGGAATCCTATGCCAATGAATTTCCAAACATCGAGCTACTATGTTTACGCTTAAAAAAATTAATTTATAACAATATTACTGAACTAGTAGAAATTGATCCCTATTTAATGATGTGTCACAAAGTTGAGGAATATCTTACTTCACGTAATGAAATTCAAAGACTGGAACTTGCACGGCGTTGTTTTTATTTTAAAGTTGACATACAGCTTAGTCAGCACAATGATGAAAAAGAATTACGCACTTCCATGCTGCGAGGGTTGGTTAACCAATGGGACTGGGATGACGCACATTTATTAATGCTTGATTCCAGAAAAACCTGGAAAATACATCGTGTTCTCGATGAACGTAAAAAACTTGTTGATGAACTAACACGAAGCTATAAATTACTCTCTAGCTTTGCCAATCAATACACTCATGATACAAATATCGATCAACGTGATATGACTATTCTTGGTCGTAAACTTTACGCTGCATTTGAGCGTAAGGCCGGCAAAGTGGATATTGTTAACCCCGGTATCTCACCTAATTTAATTGAAGATCAGCTTACCTTTGTCGAGTCAAAATCAAGCTGGCTTCTCTACCGCGGTAAAGTCAGTCTTAAAGATAAAGATCGTAATAATCCACTTCGCCATAGTAGAAGTATTATTGAGTTGATCTGTTGGTGTCATTTTAATCATTTAATCGCACATAATACGTCTCTTTTTATACAAGCTGCTGATGACTCGATTAATCTACGAGAAATAAAACAAATACTGTCTTCTTTAGATCAACAATTTCCTAGAGGTGGTCTACCTGAATCGAGTACAAACTTATTCAGTAAACCCAGCCATTCTATTCGTACCATGTTGTTTATTAATGTTGGCATTGATCCCATGACAGTACATAACCGTGATGATCGGCAAATTGTGAGTAATCGAACCAATGCTTTAAGTTATAGCGGTCTACTTGATAATCTCGTATTAAGTATTGATCAGGTTTCTATCAATACATGGCAAGAAGTCTATTCTCGCAGTTATTCAGGTATTAATGAGGTAATGGAATGCTTA